>JBGVAV010000135.1:0-39293 GCA_045224915.1 Treponema sp. | reverse complement strand
AAGAGTACCACTAGTACCCATAGACATTGTAAGGAATCCGTCGGCAACAGTACCTGTTCCAACAGCACCCATCATGTTGTCTCCACCGCCTGCAGAAACTGGAATGCCTTCTGGAATACCATAAGCGGCTGCAGCTTCGGCACTAACTTTTCCAGCAGGAGCTTCTGGAGCAATCAACTTAGGAAGCTTTTCCATCAAGCCTGCATCAATAATATCACAGATTTTTTTAGACCAGCAGCGGTTCTTAGAATCAAAAAGTGCAGTACCAGAGCTGTCACCATATTCCATAACATATTCGCCGGTAAGCTTCCAGTTAAGATAGTCATGTGGAAGCATAATATATTTAAGATTAGCAAATGCTTCTGGCTTATGACGCTTGAGCCAGAAAATCTTTGGAGCTGTAAAGCCTGGAAGCATAAGGTTTCCAAGAGCATCTACAACAGCAGCATCACCGCCGGCAGCCTCTGTAATGATTTTACATTCTTCTGCAGTAGATGTATCGCACCAGAGTTTAATATTATAAAGAGCCTTTCCGTCTGCTCCAAGAGGAACAAAACCATGCTGCTGGCCAGAAACACCAATAGCTTCAATTGTAGCCTTGTTGGCAGCGCTCAATTTTCCAAAACAAACCTTAAGACCTTCATCAAACCATTCAGTCTTCTGCTCGCGTGTACCATCGGCTTCCGAAATCAAATCCATCGGGCAGCTAGCCTTTTCGATGATTTCCTTTTTTTCGTAATCATAAATTACAACCTTCATACTCTGTGTACCAAGGTCAATTCCAGCAACAGTTTTCATTAATTCCTCCTGATTTTTTTTCCTGATTTTTTATTTTTTTTATTTTATCCAAGGATCCTTTCTAACAAATGTCTCGTTGCGTTCATAACCAACAGAAACAATTGTTACTGGAGTTTCGCAGTAGTCTTCGATGAACTTAATATAAGCTCTGGCATTTTCTGGAAGCTCCATATATGAACGGCAGTTTTTAAGAACTGTTTTCCATCCTGTAAATTTCTTAAGGATTGGTTTTGCTGTTTCTAGTTCTTTTACATTTGCAGGGAAGTCTGTAACTTCTTTGCCATTTATTTCGTAAGCAACACAGGCTTCAATCTGATCCATTGCATCGTAAATATCAAGGTGTGTAAGAACAAGGCCATCCAATGAGTTTACGCGGCAGGCATAGCGCAAAGCAACAAGGTCAAGGTAACCACAGCGGCGGGCACGGCCTGTTGTAACTCCGTATTCACGACCTGTATCGCGTACATACTGGCAAAGTTCACCTTCGCTTTCGTTGTTGAATTCAGAAGGCATTGGACCGTTACCAACGCGTGTTTCATAAGCCTTGAAAACACCTACAATCTGGTCAAGGTCATGAGGACCAATTCCACAACCAGAAGCAGCACCGGCAGCACAAGAAGCTCCAGAGCTTACGTATGGATATGTACCACTGTCCAGGTCAAGCATTGCACCCTGAGCGCCTTCAAAAAGGATGTTTTCACCTTTTACTTTATACATTTCGGCAGCCATATTAACACGCATGCTCATAAGGCGGTCGCGATATTTATCAAGATATTCTTTGTCTTCGCCATCAAACTCTGCCATTTTTTCAGGCCAGTCTAAGTCGGCAAGGCGAACACCATCACGATGGGCTTTTTCGGCATAGGCAATACCCATACCGCGTCCTGTAGTTCCAATTGGTCGTTTTCTTGCAGCATCACGATCTTTATCCATCTGACGATAACGTGGAAGAATAAGCTGTGCACGGTCAGAAATAAATACTCTGCCTTCCCAGTCAATTCCGTTATCCTTAAGCATCTGCAGCTCGTTGAAGAAAGCTTCTGCATCAATTACCATGCCTGAACCAAGAAAAACTTTTTTATCGGCATAAAGAATTCCAGAAGGAACCTGATGAAGTGCATACTGTTTTCCGTCTACAACAATTGTGTGACCTGCATTTGGACCACCTGCATAACGAACAACATACTTAGCATCTTCGGCAAGATAATCAACAATTTTACCTTTACCCTCATCTCCCCACTGGGCACCAATTACAACTACATTCATTAAATTTTACCTCCGCGATTTTTTTCGCACTTTAAACATTATATAGAAACAAAGGCCTATATTCAACAAGCGCAATTTACCTAAAAGACCTAATCTGATACACTAGAATTTGAGGTTGCAAATTATGAAAAAAACTTTAACGCTTTTATTGATGGTAGCGGCTATTGGATGTCTTAGCTGCTGTTCTAAAAAATCAGAAAATTCTGAAACAAAGGAGTCCGACCAGGTGACAGAAGCAGCAGAAACAACAGCTTCTCCATTTACAGGTCAATTTGCCGGAAAAAAAGTTACTGCTAATCAGGGTGCAGCTGAACAGCAGGAAGAGGCAGATGATTTTGTAAAAGAAGAACGTCTTTGCGATATGGCACAAAAATACGGATTCAAACTTGGCGCTTGTGTTTCTTACAGTCAGTTGAATCGCTCAAGCTATATCAAAATGCTTGCAGAAGATTTTAACACAACAACAGCCACAAACGAATTCAAAGCCTATTCTCTTTTGAATCAGCGCAAGAGTATGGAAGCCGGCGTTCCTGCTATGAGCTACGGACAGGCAGACGCAATTGCCCGCATGGCTCAGGAAAAAGGAATTGGAATCCGCGGACACGTACTTGTCTGGGATGCTTACATGACACAGTGGTTCTTCCGCGAAGGATTTAAATCTGACGGAGCAATTGTAAGCAAAGAAGAAATGGAAAAACGCCTTAAGATTTATATTGAAGATGTTATCACCCATTTTGAAACAGAATTCCCAGGTCTTGTTTATTGCTGGGATGTTGTAAACGAAGCCGTTGCCGATGGAGCAAATGAATGGATTCCGGATAATCCTTATCACATCAGACAATCACGCGGCGGACAGACAAACATTTTCTACCAGACAATGGGCGAAGATTATGTAAAATATGCCTTTAAGTGCGCACACGACACAGTACAGAAGGTAAATCCAAACATCAAACTTTTTTACAATGATTACTCCACCTTCTACCAGGGCAAGCGCGACGCAATTATTGCCTTGATTAAGTATCTTAACAAAGACGAAAAACTTTGTGATGGCGTTGGAATGCAGGGTTATATTGGTGGCTACGGTCAGCAGAATGGTTGTATGAACAACAATGATTTATCTCTTATAAAAACAGCAATCAAAATGTACAGCGATCTTGGAATTGAAGTTCAGCTTACAGAAGTTGCCGTTAGAAATTATGATGTTTTGCAAATGGAAAAACACGGAAAATTCTACGGAAACTTAATACGCACAATCATCAGTGCCTGCAACGAAGGCGCAAACTTCACAGGCCTCACAATCTGGGGAATCGCCGACAATCCAAACCTTTCAAAATCAGACTACAGCTACAAAATGAACGGCCCATACTGCGGCTTGTTCGATAAAGACTTAAAATACAAAAAAGCCTACAAAGAAGTTTATAAAGTTTTAGCCGAATAAAGGCGCTTATTTCACATAGTTCCTGATATTTCTTGCAAACTCGGCAAATGCTGTTGGATTTCGCTGATAAACTGCAAGATAAATATCAGGTAATGCTCCACCAGGACATGAGGCTGCCCAAAAGCGAACATCATCAGCTTGTCTGTCGTAAGCCTGTGCCCTGGAGTGTACCGGAGCAAGCTTAGTAAGATTAGACAATTCAGCCTGAGAATCTTCAGTAAAAAATTCAGCCAGATATCGTTTACAATTTGAATTATTTGTTAAAATCATACATGAAATTGCAGGAGCAATAATTCCATACTCAATTGTTGAAGAAGCTGGTGGCACAACAAACGATTCATATTTACTGATTGTCTGATACTGAATGTTTCTGTGATCCTTTAAGTATGTAAAAAATACTCCAACATGATTATCATCTGCAAAATAAATAAGATCATTGTTCTGGCCGTTGAACCACGCAGGATGTGTAAGTCCTTCTTTTGGCCATGATTTCAGCATATCAAGCACAGAACGCAAGGTTACATTTGGCGAACCAAGATCTTTATCAAGCAATTCTTCAAAATCAGTTCCGTTTTTCAACTCTGTAATAAAGTTTTTATAGGTTTTGATTCCACCCATTGATTCTAAAAGGCTTCCTACAAAAGCAGTAAGAATTCTGTCATCGGCACCGGCACAGAAAAAAGGACTAAAAACATGATTTTTGGCCTGATTCAAATAATTCAAAAAAGTTGGAAGGCTCGATGGTATGTTTTCTGTTGTTTTACTAACAACGTCCTTACTGTAATCAAGCTCGCAGTGATCCAAAAGAATTGGCACGCATTTTTTGTTTCGCAGGCTGCTTGGCATGCATTCTACTATTTTGGCAGGAATGTCTTCGCTGGAAGCTTCAAGTGCGTCTGTAACCTCGCCTTTCCAGGTAAAAAGCATATCATATTTTTCTTTTACAGCAGCAAGATCAATTGCGCCTTCGGAAAGTACGTCCATTTTTAAGATTATTTTATCTTCTACAGGAATTTTTTCCTTTAAAATGCTTACATATTCTTCAGAAAGTCCGTAAAAAGCAATGCGAACTGTTTTTTCGGCATTTTTTCTCTTAACAGTAGAAACTATTGTAGTAATTCCGCCTGCAACTACGCAAACAGCTAAAACTATAATTACAACCATTTTGACAATTTTGTTTGTCTTTTGAGATTTTTCTGATTTTTTGTTTTTAGTATTTTTCTTTGCCATAAGTTTATTATCGGTGAAAATCCGCTTTTTGTGAAGATTTTACAACTTCCCATACCTATGATATAATTATCTCTTATAACGTTTAACTAAAAAAAGGAGTTTGTTATGGAAAATGAAGTTAAACCACGCAACTCGTTTACCGGTTCAATCGGATTCGTACTTGCGGCGGCAGGAAGTGCTGTAGGTCTTGGTAACATCTGGCGCTTCCCTTATCTTGCAGCAAAAGATGGAGGCGGATTATTCCTGGTCGTTTATCTTGTGCTTGCACTCACCTTTGGTTTTACACTTTTGATTACAGAAATTTCAATTGGACGTAAAACACAGGAAAGCCCTCTTACAGCTTATAAGAAAATCAATCCGGCTTGGGGATTCCTTGGAGTATTCTCATTTGTTGTACCATTTATCATCTATCCTTACTATTGTGTAATCGGCGGATGGGTAATCAAGTATATGGCAACATATCTTGCATTCCAGGGTCAGGCAGCAGTTCAGGACGGATTCTTTGGCGGATTTATTACAGCTCAGTGGCAGCCAATTTTCTTTACAATTTTGTTTGCCCTCCTCTGCTTTGTAATTGTTTATAAAGGGGTTGAACAGGGAATTGAAAAATATTCAAAGGTTCTCATGCCAATTCTTGTAATCATCGTTCTTTTCATCTCTATTTATGCTTTGTTCATTAAATACACAGATCCAGAAACAGGTATAACAAGAACAGGTCTTCAGGGAGCTGCAATTTATTTTATCCCAGACTTCAAGGGCCTCACACTTAAAAAGTTTCTTACTGTTTGTCTTGATGCAATGGGCCAGCTTTTCTACTCACTTTCTATTGCAATGGGTATTATGGTTGCTTACGGTTCATACATGAAGAAAGACGTAAACCTCGGAAAATCAGTAAACCAGATTGAAATCTTCGATACAGGAATTGCTATGCTTGCCGGACTCATGATTATTCCAGCAGTATTTGCATTCTCTGGCCGCGAAGGAATGTCTGCAGGTCCAGGACTTATGTTCGTAACACTTCCAAAAGTATTTGCTTCTCTTGGAAAGTTCGGCGAGTTCCTTGGTTTGATTTTCTTTGTAATGGTATTGTTCGCAGCACTTACATCTGCAGTTTCTCTTCTTGAAGCAATCACATCAAGTATGATGGATAAGTTCAAGTGGGACCGCAAAAAGGCAACTCTTGTAATGGCAGGAGCTTCTGCTGTTGTTTCTCTGATTGTTTGTCTTGGATATAACGTACTTTACTTTGAATTGTTGTTCCCTACCGGTTCAACAGGTCAGGTTCTTGATATTCTTGACTATGCAAGTAACAACGTACTCATGCCAATCGTTGGAATTCTTACATGTATTCTTATTGGTTGGGTTGCTAAACCTCAGACAGTTATTGATGAAATTACCGTCAACGGAGAAAAATTCGGCCGCAAAACACTTTACATTATCATGCTTAAGTATGTAGCACCAATTCTGTTGTTCGTAATTCTTCTTACTGGTATTGGAGTTATCTAATAGGACTTACATTAAACAAACTTCTGGTGGCTTCGTAAATTCTGCGGGCTACCAGAGGATTATTCATGGTGTAAAGGTGAATTCCCTGAACGCCATGGGTAATCAAATCTACAATCTGATCAATTGCGTAGGCAATACCTGCGTCACGGATTGCTTCAGGGCAGTCGGCATATCTTTCCATCATATCTGTAAATTTTTTAGGAAGCTTGGCGTTTGTCATGCTTACCATGCGCTCAACTGATTTTTTATTTGTTACAGGCATTATTCCAGCTTCTACAGGAACATTAATTCCTTTTATCTGACAGCGTTCCAAAAAGCGGTAAAACTGACTGTTGTCAAAAAAGAGTTGAGAAAGAAGGTGGGTAGCGCCGGAATCGACTTTTTTCTTTAAAAAATCTATGTCGTCATAAACCGATTTTGATTCCGGATGGAGCTCAGGGTAGCAGGCCGCTAAAATATTAAACTTTTTGTCACCCTTCTTGTTTTCATAATCTTTTATAAATGAAATAACTTCGCTTGCATATTTAAAGTCCTTGCAAGGTTCTTTGCCTTCAACTCTGTCACCACGAAGAGCAAGAATATTATCTATTCCCGCTGCATCAAATTGTTCCAGAACTTCTGTAGCATCCTGTTTTGTCATGTTTATGCATGGCATATGAATAACAGGCTCAACCTTGCAAACTTCTTTAATTCTTTTTGCAATTGCAATCGAGTTTTGACTGTTAGAACTTCCACCTGCACCAAATGTTACCGAAATAAAATCGGGATTAAGACCTTTAAGCTCATCAAGTGTAGAAAAAATTGTGTCTATGGGCATATCCTTTTTTGGAGGAAAAACTTCAAAAGAGAATATTGTTTTTTTAGAAAGTTCTAACTCGTTCAGCATAGTATTTCCTGCTTAAATTAAAAATCCAAAACTTTAATATCAAAGCAAATATATGCGTTGCCAGGAATTACTCCAGGATATCCTCTTTCGCCATAAGCAAGTGCAGGAGGAATTACAGTTTTACGAACTTCGCCTTTCTGCATATCCTGAACCATAAAGTCAAAGCCAGGAATCATCTGCTGTGCACCTGTTGTAAAGCTTAATGGATCGTGTCCCTGTGGGTGGAATTCTCTAGAAGCATCAAACAATGTTCCGTCTACAAGATATCCCATGTATCCAACAGTAACGTTCTTACCCTTGCCTACTTTGTCACCAGCGCCTTTTTCTGCAATCTTAAAGTAAATACCTTCTTTTGATTTTTCATATCCCTTAGTGATTTCTTTAAGCTGTTCTTCTGCACGTTTTGCTTCGCGGGCTGCCTGTTCTTCTGCAAACTTAGAAGCTTTCTTTTCACCTTCGGCCTTGAGCTTGTTAAAGCTGTCCTGAGTTACTGTGAACTTTTCTGCTTCGGCACCCTGGCGAATAATCTGTAATGCCTGAATATGATCGCCCTGTTCAACTGCATCTACAATATCCTGTCCTGTTACAACCTGTCCAAAAATTGTGTGCTTGTAGTTGAGCCAGTCTGTAGGAACATGTGTAATAAAGAACTGGCTTCCGTTTGTATTTGCACCGCTGTTAGCCATAGCAAGCTTACCTGGTTTATCAAAAATAAATCCGTCTACAAATTCATCTGCAAACTTATATCCAGGGCCACCAGTACCGTTTCCCTGTGGGTCTCCACCCTGAATCATAAAATCAGAAATTACACGGTGGAATGTAAGTCCGTCATAGAAAGGCTCGCCCTTTGCTGCATCCAAAGTTCCTTCTGCCAAACCAACAAAATTGGCAACTGTCATTGGTGTTTCTTTAAAGAACAACTCTAAAACAATCTGTCCTTTTTCTGTCTGAAGTACTGCAAACAATCCTTCTTTGCCTTTTAACGCTTCTAAAGTTTCTGCGCTCATTTTTATCTCCTGTTTTTTCTTTGATGATTTTTTTTCTTCCTTAAGTTTTGCTTCCGAAATTACAGTTTCCTGCTTTTTTTCGATAGGTGTGTTTGTTTTTTCCTTTTTTGTGCTGCAGCAAGAAAGACATGTTAATGCCATTAAAGCCACCACAAGTGATGTTACCTTTTTCAAAATATTCCTCCAATTACATTTTGCTTGCAAACCAACCGCTTATGGCATCCATACGGGCTGTCATTGATTCTGTAATCTTTCCGCGAACTCCGGGCATTTTTTTGCTGTCCAGATCTGCACAAAGATAAACAACCATTCCGTCCCCGCATTCCTGAATAAGAAGGTTAATTACAAGATCATGCGGCATTATTGCTCTGATAGGTCCAAGGCCAAGATCATCTGTATTTGAAAATACTGTAAGTAACTCCCGTTCAGACTGGCTGTATGTAAGCTTGTATCTTGTTTCGCCAAAGCTTGCATCATCCATAAGGCAGTAATATGTTTTACCGTCGCAATTTCCGGTATTCTTGTCGTCAATTGCAACAGTTGATTTTTCATTATCTATCATAAATGCTTTTTTATAAAGAGGTATTACCTTGCGTCTTGTGTTTGAATAATAATTGATTTCTGTCATTTTAGAAATTGAACGCGCAATTTCTGATGATTTTTGAACTGTGATTGGTTTTGGTAAATAATAAAGCGCTTCGTAAGTGTAGTAAAAATGCTTTGGCTTTTTTTCAATAAGATTTGATTTTATATTATTTGCGTACTGGGTTTGAGGCATGAGCTTAAGATTTCCTTTGCCATCCTCGTGTGTAACTACAATTTTTCCGTCTTTGATTAGTTGTGAATAGTATTTGTCTCCAACAGTATCTTTGACACTGCTGGAGGCTTTATTTTGACTATAAAGATTTGAACAAACTCCGAGTAATAAGGTTGTTGTAAATAAAAAAATAGATCTTTTCAAATCAACTCCTCGAAGAGTTTGTATATTTACTTAGCGAATTCCCTTATACAATACTCTTACCTGCTTATATAAACCATCGCCTTCACTTTTGGTTTCAACATCAGGAATGTCGTTGAGTGTTGTGTGAATAAGTCTGCGCTCAAAAGGATTCATTGGTTCAAGCAAAATTGAGTTGCGGCGTGAACGAACCTTATCTGCAGTTGTATATGCAAGACGAACAAGAGATTCTTCGCGGCGGATACGATAGTTTTCTGTATCCAAAATTACGCGAACTTCTTCGTGTCCAAGGCGGCCTGCATAAATATTTGCAAGAAGCTGAAGTGCATCAAGGTTCTTTCCTTTGCGTCCAATCAAAATTGAAGAGCTTGAAGAATCCATCTTAATTCCGATTTTTTTATCTTCGCGGTAAGAAACCTGAACTTTAACATCGTAGCCCATTTTTTCAACAATCTTAGTAATGAAATCAATGAGCTTTTCTTCGAACTCACCCTGTGGAAGTGGATCTGCAACAAGGCGTGAATGCTTTTCTTCAACGTCAGCATCATCAAACATTGCGTGTGATGGCTTTACATCTTCAAGAGTATGAACTCTGATTTTTACATATCCTTTTTTGAAAAGAGAGTTTTTCTGTGTTTCAAGAATTTCTACATCAAACTGATCTCTTTCGAGTCCAAGTTCGCTGGCAGCCAATTCAATTGCTTCTCTCTCTGTTTTTCCTTCATATTCGTAAGTCATTTTATATCTCCTATCTTTTATTCTTCTTAGCCTTTGGTGGCAATGTCTTCTGAACAACTTCCGGCTTTTTAATACCAGCGTCTGCTCTTTTCTTTGCCATCATTTTATTAATCAAAATCTGCTGACCAACCTGCAGGATATTACTTGTAAGCCAGTAAAGCAAAAGTCCAGATGGAGCGCTGTAGAAAATAAAGAAGAACATGAAAGGCATACCGTAAGTCATGAACTTCATTGTTTTTTCAGTTTGTCCATTACCTGTTGTAGGATTTGTTTTTTGAGTGATAATTCCAGAAAGAATCTGAGTTGCTACATAAATAATTGGCAAAAGTCTAAGAGTATTTCCTAACAAAGGAATATTAAACTTAAAGGTATATACGCTGTCGCCTTCTGTCAAATCAGGAATCCAGCCTGGAATAAATGAAGCACCACGGAATTCAAAGTAGTTATTGAAGAGGTTATACATTGCAATAAGAACAAGGAACTGGAAGAGCATTGGCAAACATCCAGAAGCCGGATTATAACCTGCTTCCTGATAAAGCTTGCTTGTTTCCTGCTGGAGCTTCTGCTGATCTCCTTCATACTTTTTCTGAATAGCCTGAAGCTTTGGCTGCAACTGCTGCATCTTTATAGAGCTTGTAGACTGCTTCATAGAAAGAGGGAACATTAAAATCTTAAGAACGATTGTAAGAATAATAATACAAATACCCCAGTTTGAAATAACCTTATGAAGGGTTTCAAGACACCACTTTAAGATTGTTTCGAGCCAGCTGAATAATCCGCTTGACTGAAGGGCTTCTGTAATTTTGTATCCGCCAAAGTTCCATGCATTTTTTTCTGGAACATTGTAAACTCTAAGGCTCTTTTCTTCGCGTGGACCAAAGTACATGTAGTAGCTGTCCTGAATGTCTGTGCCTGTATAAGCACGACGTTCAAACATAGCCTGTGAGTTAGCATAATCACCAGTTTCGATTTTTGCAGAATAAGTAGGTCTTCCCCAAATAGTAGAATCTGTTGGAATTACAAGTTCTGTAAAATACTTACCTGCAATACCACCCCAAAGAATTTCTTTATCGTATTTCTTTTCTACGTTATTTGAAAGAATTGTCTTCTTAACCTTCTTTCCGTTGTAAGCAAGGAACTGTCTGTTTTCATAACGATTCTGCTTCTGATTAAAGCGTGGACCAATTGCTGGAGATGTTCTTAATGTATAAGCAGTTCCATTAATGTCCAGACCCGAAGCATCTTTGCCATGAATCATTATATCAAGCTTGAACATGTATTCGTTTGGCTTGAAAGAATATTTTTTTCCGATTGTATAAGAATGAACCTTTCCGCTTAAATCTTTTATAGAAACGTTCTTCTTAAAAAGAATTGTGTAAGCATCTGGTTTTTCATAAGAAAAGATTTCGTTGATGATTTGATTTTCTGCACCACCGATTGCAAGAGCACAAGTTCTGTTTGACTGTGTAACATTATCAGAAAGCTGAACAAAATCACCAGTTTCTTTGTCGGAGTGACCAATTAATTTATAGCTTACAATATCGCCACCCTTTGTTGTAAAAATCACTTCTGCAACGCCGGTATTAATTGTTATTTTTTCTTCAACTGCAGGAGCTTCAATTTCTGCTGCTTCTGCATCTGCTTCAGCTTCTTCTGCCTGTGAAAGAAGAGCGCTTGTTTCTTCATCAAACAAAGTATCTGTTAATACTTCTGTCTGATTATTCTGACCATTTTCGGTTGTGTCATCTGCAACAACTTCTACAGAGGTCTGTTGTGCATCCTTTGCTTTGTTAACGCCAAAAACTTTTGGAATTAAAAAGTATGATCCTACAATTACGAGTGTAGAAAGAACAATGGCCCAAATAGTGTTTTTATCCATGGGTATTTCTCCTAAATAGGTAAAGCTAAAAAATGCTTTCGCATTTTTTTTAACGCTTTGCTATTGATCAACGGCAGCACAGCTGCCTTTCTCAGGCACCGGGTCATAGCCGCCTTCGTGAAACGGGTTACATCTCAAAATTCGTCTGATTGCCATTATAAGACCTTTTCCCGGTCCGTATTTTTGAATTGCTTCCAATGCGTATGCAGAGCAAGTAGGTGTATACCTGCATGCCGGCGGAAACAAAGGAGAAATACATATTTGATAAAAGCGAATTAATAAACAGAAAAACTTAGTTAAAAAATTTTTTAACCACTTAATCATTATTCTTTTAATAATCCTGCCTTTTGGCACAAACTTCGAAATTGTTCACATCGCGAGCTGAACGAATCATTTCCTGGATATACTAGAAACAACATATCATATCCGGTGTTCAGATGTGATTTTATTAAACGATAGACTTCCCGGCTGTATCTTTTTGATAAGTTCCTTTCGACCGCGTTACCGTAGCCACGAATCAAAGGAAAACCAACTCTGTTCATTTCCAGGTTATTCTCAAGGTAAAACAACTTGGCCCCTGGAATACTTATCTTTTTTCCTTTATTGTACAGCTTTTTAAAATCGGCGGGATTTTTTATACGTTCGTCCCGTCTAAAAAATCCCGTTTTTATCAAGACTGTGTCCTTCCCTTAAATTAGTATTTCTTGTGTTCGTCAGAAACAGTAAGCTTTCTGCGGCCCTTTGCTCTTCTTCTTGCAAGAACTTTACGTCCACCCTTTGTAGCCATGCGGGCTCTGAATCCAAATTTTCTATTGCGTTTTACTTTGCTTGGTTGATATGTTCTTTTCATAGAACGCTCCTTTTATATATAAAAAAATATTTTCTTGTTAAAAATCCTTCCGAAAATTGTTCAGAAAAATAGTACTCTAATATATCATTATTTTTTGAAGTTGGTCAATTACTCGCCAAAAAACTTTCTTGTGGCTTCTTCGTTCGCCCTCATGCGTTCTTCCATCTCTTCGCGGGCTTTTTTAAGGGCTTCTTCATAAACATCTGCTTCTTTTTTCTCCTTCCCCTTCAATCTGAACGCCAGCGACTGCACTTTAAGATCAGGACTTTCCATTGCCAGGCCCTTTATAATAAATTTCTGGTAGAACTTTAAATACTGGATCCAGCCCGGGTGATCAGACTCAATTATGAGCACGCCGTTTTTAAGGTCCACAACACGTGTATTAGAAGCAAGGCGCTCTCCAAGAGGAATGCGCTTATCTATAAGATCCTCCCGCTCCGAAGTTTCTGCAGTTGATTTTATGCGCGAAACAACAGTACGCCATACAGACGGAAGCTGCCCTTCATCTGATTGAGAAAAAATTCTGCACTGCTCAAGAATGCTTTGCATTGAAACAATATTATCTTCATTCATGCCATTCACCATTCTCTATTTTATAAACTTTTGTGGTATCGTGCATATACCTTTCGTAGGGTTCTCCCGGTAAAAAAGTACAGAAGAGCTGTTCATATTCGGGGAGCATTGCTGTAAGTTTGGCGCGCTTGTCGGGGTCAAGTTCCAGAAGAACGTCGTCCATTAAAAGCACGGGTTTCATGCCGGTGGCGCGGGTATAGTAAATCGCTTGAGCAACTCTGAGCAGGAGTGAAATGAGGCGGCACTGTCCTGTAGAAGCCGTCTGTACAAAATTTTGTCCACCCTTCATAAACACAATTCGGTCGCGGTGCGGGCCGGACATTGTTGTTTCCATAACCTTATCCTGATCGCGTCGTGAAAGCAGAAGGGAAATAATATCCTGCGAAGCAGGGAAAAAATTTTTTTCGGAAAAATCACTTGAGTTTTGCACAGAGTTATCAACATTTTGTGGATTCGTAAATTTCCAGGACGGCTCGTATACAATATTTACTCCGTCAATTCCCGTAATCTCTTCAAAGATTTTTCCAAAAATCTGATTGAACTGGAAAATTGCTTTTTTTCTTTTTTGCTGAATTACAAGTCCGTACTGCGCAAGCTGACTGTCATAAACATCAAGCATTTCATACTGCTTATTTTTTAAAACAAGGTTGCGGCTCTTAAGAACTTTTTTATAATTGCGCATGTCGTCAATGTAAAGATTGTCATAAAGCGTGAGCGACTGATCAATAAAAAATCGGCGGCACTCCGGTTCACCAGTTGCAAACCTCATATCATCATGACAGAACAAAATACAGGGAATTGTATTTATAAGTTCCTTTCGGTCCTGAATTTTTTTACCGTTTTTTTCAATACGCTTTTTTCCGTTTTCAAAAATCACAGAAATTTTTTGAGCAGAATCCTGGCCTTTATACATTACGTTTATGCTAAAATCTTTTTCACCTTTTTTTACAATCTGTGCATCCTGGTGAGTCCTGAAGCTTATTCCGTAAGCAGCATAATAAAGCGATTCAAGAATATTACTCTTGCCCTGCCCGTTCTGACCAACAAAA
The DNA here is from genome assembly GCA_045224915.1 of Treponema sp. Taxonomy (GTDB): domain Bacteria; phylum Spirochaetota; class Spirochaetia; order Treponematales; family Treponemataceae; genus Treponema_D. The sequence goes on along the minus strand of JBGVAV010000135.1, from coordinate 25,115 downwards.
AATATTTCTTTGTTAGATAAGTCTAACGTGTCATTTTTAAGATTGCGGAAATTATAAAATGTTTGATAAAGAAAGGGCATCTCTAGCCCTTCAATGGCATTACAACGTGCTGGTAATCGCCTGCAGGTTCAGAGCGAATAATTACAGCTTTAGTAACAAGGCCTTCGTCTTCGCGGTTTTCATCAACATTGAATTCTACAACAACGTTTTCTGATTCAATAACCTTGAGAGGCTCTGTTACATAAACAAAGTTCATAGCCATTGTAATTGTCTGTCCGTCGTAGCGACATGGAATCTCTTCTTCTGCAGCACCACTATCTGTTTCTGGCGAAATCAATTTAAGAACTCCAGAACTGATTCTGAAAATTACTCTATAGATTTCTTTATCTGCCATGATAGTAATACGCTTGAGAGCCGATTCCAAATCTGACTTGTTAACCTGGAACTTAGTTGTAAGATTTTCAGGAATAACTTTTTTATAGTTAGGGAATCGTCCGTCAATCAAGCTTGAAGAGAATTCAAAATTAGCAAACTTAATGAAAATTGAATTATCAACTACAGCAACATTTACATTGCCTTCGTCCGAAAGATTTTTAAGAACGCATGAAAGAATTTTTGTTGGAATATTTGCTGGTGGAAAATCCGGAACATTTGTTGCAGTTTTAGAAATGCAGGAAAGTCTGTTTCCGTTTGTTGCAACCATTGTAAGAGTGTCGCCTTCTTTTTCAAAGTAAACACCAGTCATGAAGCTGCGGCTCTTAATATCTTTAACATCTTTGAAAACCGCAAAAATTGTATGACGAATCATCTCTTTAAATTCTTTTGCAGGAAGTTCAAAGAATGGAACGTTTTCTGAAGATCCAAGCTCAGGGAACTTATCACTTGCCTGACTCTTAAGCTGGAACTTTACACGTTTAGAAATTGGTTTGATTGTTACTGCAATATCTTCCTTGATGAACTCAATATCACCAGAAGGTAAAGAAGAAATAATACTCATGAACTTGTCACAGTAAATTGTTGTGCGTCCTTCTTCCTGAATATCAACCGGAATAGTAGTTGTAAATTTTACAGTAGAATCAGTTGCTTTAATTGTGAGCATATTGTTCTCTGCAATAATTAAAATATTAGAAAGAATTGTAACTGGACTTTTGTTAGTTATAATTTCCTGTGCAATAGAAATTTCCTTGATCATTGCATCTCTGTCGAATGTAAATTTCATTTTTTTATTTCTCCTATATGATGATAGCAAACTTTTTTTGCCACATTTTATACGGTTCTTTATTTATATTATAAATTTAAATTTAATAGTAGTAGTATTAGGTTATGTTGATTATGTGTAAAAGTGACTTATTTCTTTATATTATCACGATTTACGAAGTTTATAAAAAGTGATTTTCAATTCACAAGTTATCCACTTTTCCACATCATTTTTGACATAACTTGATTTATCCACAATTATACAACACTTTTTCAACATTTTAAATAAAATTATTTCTTATACTCTTTAATTTCCCTCATCATAATATTTATTTTAGCTTCAAGGCTTGAATCAAGCTTAATGCTTTCTGCAATTTTGTCATAAGCATGCATAATTGTTGAATGATCCTTACCGCCAAACTCATTACCAAGTTCAGAATAAGAAATTTCAGTAAGCTCGCGTGCAATATAAATTGCAACCTGACGAGGGAATACATATTTCTTATCGCGCTTTTTACTCTTAAGATCAGAAATTGAAATTTGATAATTATCAGCAATAACCTTTTGAATAATGTCCAGAGAAATATTTTGTGTAGAGTTAGAATTCAAAATATCCTTAAGCTGATTTTTTGCCATTTCCAAAGTTGGTTCCTGCTCAATAATATCTGCATAAGCAAGAATCTGTTTTAAAGCTGCTTCAAGTTCGCGAACGTTTGTTTCAACATTTTTAGCAATGTAATCAATAATTTCTGTATCAAGTTTTTTACCAAAAAGCTGCAGCTTCTTTTTTAAGATGGCAACTCTTGTCTCATAATTTGGAATTGTAATATCAATACACAAACCGTTTGAAAGTCTGCTTACAAGACGGTCAGTCATATTTTTAATTTCTTTGATTGGACGGTCGCATGTAAAAACCATCTGTGCCTGCTTTTCGTGAAGGGCATTAAACGTATGGAAAAGCTCTTCCTGAATACCCTTTTTGTTATCAAGAAAGTGAATATCATCAAGCAAAAGAACATCAAGGTTTCGGAATTTATTTATAAACTGAGTAGTTTTTTTAGAAGTCAAAGAGTTAGTAAATTCGTTTGTAAAGCTTTCTGCAGAACCATAATAAATCTTAAGCTTGTCATCGCCATTGCTGTAAATGTAGTTACCAATAGCCTGCATAAGGTGAGTTTTTCCAAGACCAGATCCACCGTAAATAAGAATCGGGTTATATTGTTTACCTGGATTTTTTGCAACAGCCATAGAAGCCTTATAAGCAAAATTGCTGTTGTCGCCTGGAATAAAAGTATCAAAAGTAAAGTTTTCAAGCAGCATAGGATGCTTTTTTGTTTTAGGAGCTTCCCCTGCTTCTGCCTTAGGTTTATCTGTTGCTTCCTGTTTTGTTTCTTTTACAGGAGCCTGTTTTTCCGGAATATCATCAATTGTTTTTTCTGCATTTTCTTTATCTACAAGACATTTGATTTTTAAATTCTGACCAGTAATTTCCTTAAGTTTTTTTTGCAAAAGATTAAAATATCCTCTTTCAGCAATAATTGAATTCATAAAATCAGACACAACAGACACAGTAATAGAATCAATTGAGTCTTCAACATATTTCATATTAAACCAAAGCGAAAATTCATCTTCGTTGTTTTTTTCTTTGAACTCTTTTTCAAGTTCCTTCATTGCATACTGGAACGCTTCTTTAAATAACTCTTTTGCCATGGGTTTATTATCATCTAGTTATGGGAATTCTTCAAGTGGAATTTTCAAAAAACAACGTCATTGCGAGCGAAGCGCGGCAATCCATACATTGAATTTAATGTTATTTTCAGTTAAAATTAAATATTCATTTCAACGTTAAGGAAACAAAAATGTCAGCTGATTACGGTGCAAGTAACATACAGGTTTTGAAAGGACTCGAAGCAGTTCGTAAGCGACCTGGTATGTATATTGGTTCTACAGGTCCACGTGGACTTCATCATCTTGTTTATGAAACAGTAGATAACTCAATTGATGAGGCAATGGCCGGATTCTGTGATACTATTACAGTTGCACTTGAACGTGATGACATTGTTCGTGTTGTAGATAACGGACGTGGTATTCCTGTTGATATTCACCCTACAGAAAAAATCAGTGCTCTTGAACTTGTACTTACACGCCTTCATGCCGGTGGTAAATTTGATAAAGGTTCATATAAAGTTTCAGGTGGTTTGCATGGTGTTGGTGTTTCCTGTGTAAATGCTTTGTCTGACTGGATGGAAGCAACAGTTAAGCGCGACGGTCATATATACCAGCAGAAATATGAGCGTGGCGTGCCTAAAACAAAGGTAGAAGTGATAGGAGACATTGGACCCGAAGAACACGGCACTACGATACGCTGGAAGGCCGATAAGACCATTTTTACAGAGACTACAACTTATGATTATGACGTTTTACGCGACCGTTTGCGTGAACTTGCATTCTTGAACAGCGGCGTTGTAATTGTATTCCGCGATGAAAGACTTGAACATCCAAAAGAAGAAGTTCTTAAGTTCGAAGGCGGTATCAACGAGTTTGTAAAAGAAATTGACGAAGGAAAAGCAGTTGTTCCTGCAGATCCAATTTACATAAAAGAAGAACGCGATGATGTAGTGACAGAAATCTCTATGCACTACAATTCCGGATATTCAGAAAATGTCCGCACCTTCGTAAACGACATCAACACACGCGACGGTGGTACTCATCTTGAAGGCTTCCGTTCTGCAATTCGTTTTGTTTTGAACAAGTTCTTTGAAGCAAACGAAAAGCTTAAGAAAAATCTGGACAAAGAAGAAAAGCTTACTTATGAAGATTTGAGCAGCGGTTTGACAGCAGTAATTTCCATGAAAGTTCCAGAGCCTGAGTTTGAAGGTCAGACAAAGGAAAAGCTTGGAAACACAGAAGTCCGAACAATTGTTGATCAGATTGTAAAAGAAAAACTCACAATATATTTTGAACAGAATCCTCAGGTGCTTGAGTCAATTCTTAAAAAAGCAATTGATGAAGCAAAGGCACGTATTGCAGCCCGCAAAGCAAAAGATAATATGCGCAAAAAGACAATGGGTGATGGTTTTGGTTTGCCGGAAAAATTGTCTGACTGTTCAATGAAAAATCCTGAACTCTGCGAAGTATACATAGTCGAAGGAGACTCTGCCGGTGGTTCTGCAAAGAAAGGCCGCGATCCTAAGACACAGGCAATCCTCCCTCTTTGGGGAAAGATGCTCAACGTAGAAAAAGTTCGTCCTGAAAAGGTAATGAACAACGATAAGCTTGAGCCTGTAATTGCTTCTTTGGGTGCAGGTTTTGGAAAAGATTTTAACATCGACAAATTACGCTATCATAAAATCATCATCATGGCCGATGCCGATGTCGACGGTTCGCACATCCGTACTTTGCTTTTGACTTTCTTCTTCCGCTATATGCCAAAGTTGATTGAAAACGGTTATGTATATCTTGCTATGCCTCCACTGTTCAAGGTTCAGCTTGGAAAGAAAGATCCAGTTTACTGCTACAGCGATGCAGAACGAGATGCAGCACTTGAAGCACTTGGAGACCAGCGAGATAAAGCCGATGTTCAGCGCTACAAAGGTCTTGGTGAAATGGACGGAAAGCAGCTCTGGGAAACAACAATGGACCCTGCTCACCGCAAGATGCGCGTAGTAACAATCCCAGATGCAATGGCTGCCGACCGAATCTTCAGTGTCTGCATGGGCGAAGAAGTAGAACCACGCCGCCGCTTCATTGAAGAAAACTCCAGCTACGCAAATCTGGATATTTAATCCTCGAGGTCAAATCATGCTTTTTAAATCAGAACTCTATTCAATCGAATATGATGAAAAAAGCAAATCTCTTGTTCAAATTGTAAACGAAGCACTCAATCAAAATTTTAAACGTATTCTTGATTTTTGGGAAATTCAGAAACTCGAAAACTATGTAGAAATCAGGATTTTTTCTGATCTTGAAGAGTGGAAAACCTTTTACGAAAGCTTTGAACGGGGTCCTTATCAGGATTATATTATTGGCTGTGCTGATGGTTCTAAAATTTTTGTTCTTGCTTATGATGAATACAAAAAAACAAATGTGCACAAAAATGATACCGTTGAAGATTTTCAAAAAATTATAGTTCATGAATTTGTTCACATTTGTCAGAATCAGATTTCTACACCAGAATCTGAAATGTCTTTTATCATGGGAGAAGGACTTGCTACTTATCTTGCTGACCAGCCTTATAATCATGATATAAAAATTGATTACCCTAAAGAAGATATTTTCAATTTTGAAAAATTATTTACACTTACTAATGATTTATATTCTTTCTCTCAAAAAATTGTCAGAAAAATAGCCGAAAAAGTTCCACGTGAAAAACTAATAGAATATTCTTTAAATTACACAAAACTGTATAATGATTGGGAAAGTTTAGGGTTTTCGGAATAAAAAATTATTCATAAACCAAAGGAGTAATCATATGTCAAAAATAATTTTACCTACACTGGAATCTGAACGCCTCATCCTTCGCCCTTTGACTCTTGATGACTATCAGGCCGTTTTCAAATGGACAGGCGATCCTCGCGTAAATAAATATATGATTTACCCTTTATACAAAAATGTAGAAGAAGGCAAAGCTTGGCTCGAAACTTTATACGAAGATGAAAAAAAGCTTGATTATGGATTTGTTTTAAAAGAGACAGGCCAACTCATTGGCTCTGGTGGCCTTTATTATCATGAAGATATTGATGTCTGGAGTGTCGGCTACAACCTTGCCTACGACTACTGGCACAACGGCTACACCCCGGAAGCAATTAAACGCATTATAGAATACGCTCAGAGCAAATACGACGTTCACGTAATTGCCGGTACCTTTGCAATCGGCAACGAAGGTTCCCGCCGCGTCATGGAAAAGCTCGGCATGTCCTTTTACGAAGACACCGAATACACCAAACTCGACGGCAGCGAAACCTTCAAGGCAAAAACATATCACAAGGTTTTCTAAATAATTCCCAACGGAATCAAAACAATCAAAAGTACTGCTACACTCGCCCACTCTATGATTAAGAAGCGTGTGCGTTTAGGCGCAGGCATGTCTGGGACATAATTGCTTGCAAGGAAGAATGGTACGTAGGTTGTGATGAAAACCGGAAGAACGCCCCACCATTTGTAAACCCATATGAATGAATGATTTGATGTTCCTGCAAGGAATGATTCAAACAGAGCAAAGAGCAGCGCCATTTCAAGAGCAACTACTAACTTGCAGCTGATTCCTTTTTTTCCGTCTTTGGCAAAGTAGCGTTTGGTGCGGTCCTGCGGCATCATCTTAAAGGAAATAATTCCGGCAAGCGAGAACATCATTGAAAGCTCCCAGCACACGCCTACAAGCAGAATAAAAGTTGTAGACTCATTGCTTACAGACCAGAGCGGATAGCCTGCAAAATGACCAATGATTGCATTTGCAATTTCGTAGAGCCAGTGAACGCCATAAAGAGCCAGGCCTGCAAAAACTGCTTCATAATTTTTTTTGTGGATTTCTGTCCAGTAAACGTAAAAGACTACTGCCAGAATAAAAATGAAAGTCCAGTTAAAATTTTCGGTACTTCGAACGCGGATGTTTTGAACCAGCTGCTTTGCAAGTTCCGATCCGTCTCCCCAGAATTTGAACATAATTGTTCCTCCTTTTTTTTATTATGATTTTAGGATAACATGAAAATCTCTATCTGTCATTCTTTTGTCATTGCGAGGAGCGAAGCGACGTGGCAATCCACATATATAAAAGAATTATCAATTATGATATTGTACACTTATGAAATTCACAGATGCTCAAATCCTAAATATTCTCAAACAGCAATTATCTTATGATTTCAATTGTGCTCCTGAAGATTTTGACAGAGACGAAAATATAATTACCCTCCCCGCTTTGAATGAAAAACGCAGAAAGTTTTCTAAAGAGACTTTCTTTTTGCAGATGGCAACTCTTGGTAACAACGCTGTGATTTCTGCAGATGAAAAGCTTCATCCATGGCTTACAGAATGGGTCAAAGGTAAAAACGGCTTCTGGCTTTTTGAGCAGCATAATTATTTTGAACTGAATGATAAGCTTGGCGAGTTTGGATATAAGCTTAATCTGACACATCATATGTTTTTACCTGTGCCAGAGCTTGTACCCGTTAAACCTGATTTTGAATATAAGTTTCTTGAAACTTCAGACATCATGCAGTACTACGGCCGCCCGGAATTTCCAAATGCAATCTGCAGCGAGTTTAAACCGGAACGCCCTGATGTTCTTGTTGTGATAGCATTGGATGGAGATAAAATTATGGGAATGGCTGGTTGTTCTGCCGATAGTCCTGAACTCTGGCAAATTGGAATTGATGTTTTGCCTGAATATCGCAAGCGTGGAATTGGAACGACATTGGTAAAACTTCTGCGTAACGAGACTTTCCGTCGCGGTGCAATTCCTTATTACGGCACAAGTCTTTCAAACCTGCGTTCCTGGAAAATTGCATTAGCTTGTGGTTTTAAGCCCGCTTGGGTAGAATGTGAATCAAGCAAAGTTGAAAAAAGTGTTTTTGAAAAATAGGAGCCCCGCATGAAATATTTCCGAGTTCACACCTCCGACATAGCCTGGATTACTCAAAAGCCCCGCGGCATTTTTACAACAGTAGGAAAGCTTGTTGAAGCCAAAACTATGACAGAAGAAGAAATCGCAGAATACTGGAAGCAGCGCGAATATTTTGAAAAGGTTCTTCCTGTTCCGCCGTTTTACGAACAGGGAAACCCTGACCATGCAGTAACCTGGTTTAAGGACACCCCTCAAGGTCAGGATATCTGGAATCAGCTTACTTTTTACCGTGAAATGTGTTTTAAGTATGGCCTAAAGCTTTATAAAACAGAATGTACTACCCTCCCCGGTCAGATTATCTACGAAGACGATTTTCAGATTGCGGTTATTAATGAACCAAAAGATCTGGATGTGAATACATCAGAAATATAAAAATCCTCATAACTACCACTCGTTAGTTACAGCTACCTAAAGACTAAATTCTAAAAATTTTGTATAATAGAATGATTATATAAAATTTTCATAGGGAAAACAAAAATGGAAGAAATCAAAACTGCCGAAGGTGGCTCTCTCATAAAGATTCCGATTGAAGACGAAGTTAAACAGGCCTACATTGACTACTCTATGTCTGTAATTGTACAGCGTGCTTTGCCAGATGTTCGCGATGGTCTTAAGCCTGTTCACAGACGTATTATGTACGCTATGGATACACTTCATCTTGCAAGCGGTGGAAAAACTAAAAAATGTGCAACTATCGTCGGTGAAGTTTTGGGACACTACCACCCACATGGCGACGCTTCTGTTTATGATGCTTTGGTTCGTCTTGGACAGGATTTTGCTCAGCGTTATACAACTGTGACTCCACAGGGAAACTTTGGTACTATTGCCGGTGACCCTCCTGCTGCTTACCGATACACCGAAGCTAAGATGTCAAAAATCACCGAAGAGATGACAAGCGACATAAACAAAAATACTGTAGACATGGTTCGCAACTTTGATGATACCTGCGACGAACCTGCAGTTCTTCCTTCTAAATTTCCATTCCTGCTTTGTAACGGTACAACAGGTATTGCCGTTGGTATGGCAACAAACATGCCAACCCACAACCTTCGCGAAGTAGCCGATGCAATCTGTGCTTACATTGACAATAAAGATATTACCATCGAAGAATTGATGCACTATATCAAAGGTCCGGACTTCCCTACTGGTGGTATTATTTACGGTACAAGCGGAATTAAAAAAGCATATACAACCGGACGTGGTAAAGTTGTTATTCGTTCTAAGTTCACAATTGAAACAGATAAGCGCGGAAAAGAATCTATTGTATTTACAGAAGTTCCTTATGGCGTAAACACAACAAACATTATCCGCCGTATTAAAGAGCTTGTTCGCGATAAGCAGATTGATGGTGTTGTAAATGCCAACGATGAATCTTCTGACCGTTCAGGTATGCGCCTTGTTGTAGATCTCAAAAAAGGCGCAATTACTAAAATTGTTTTGAATCAGCTTTTTGCAAAGACAGATCTTCAGTCAAACTTTGGTGTTATAAATCTTGCACTTGTTCCTCAGGTAAAAGAAGGGGAACCTCGTTATGATGAACCAGGAATGCTTACACTTGCACCAACTTATCTTAAGCCTGAAGTTCTTACACTTAAGCAGCTTATCCAGCACTTTGTAAATCATCGTGATGAAGTTATTACTCGTCGCACAATTTATGATTTGAAGGTTGCAAAACACCGCATGCATATTTTGGAAGCTCTTATAACTGCAATTAATAACATTGATGAAGTTATCCAGATTATCAAGGGTTCTGAAAATACAGATGATGCAAAGCTCAAGCTTGAAAAGCGCTTTAATTTTGATGATGAGCAGGCTCAGGCAATTGTTGATATGCAGCTCAAACGCCTTACTCATTTGCTTATTGAAGATCTTCAGAAAGAAATTAAAGAGCTTCAAGCCCTCATTGATTACCTTGAAAGCTTACTGGCTGACCATAACAAGATTCTTAATTTGATTAAGGATGAAACAAGAAATCTTGCAGATAAATATGGTGATGACCGCCGAACAGAAATTGTAGCAAACGAAGTTGAACAGATTAATGTTGAAGATATGATCAAAGATGAAGACATGGTTGTAATGATAAGTCGCATGGGTTATATCAAACGTGTTCCTGTTACAAAATATAAAAAGCAGGGTAGGGGTGGAACTGGAAGTAACGGAACCAACCTTCTTGATGATGACTATGTAAATCAGCTTTTCATTGGTTCAACAAAAGAACATTTGTTATTCATAACTAACATCGGAAAAGCTTACTGGATTAAGATTCATGAAATTCTAGAAAGTGAAAAAACTAGCCGAGGTGCACATATTAAAGGCTTGCTCCAGGTTGGCCCAGATGAAGAAATTACAACAATTGTTTCGCTTAAAGAATTCTCTGATGATATTTACCTGTTCATGACAACTGCACAGGGTGTTGTAAAGAAGGTTCGTTCTACAGAATTCCAGAATGCAAAAACCCGCGGAATTATTGGTATTAAGCTTAATGATGGCGATAAACTCATCAGTGCAATTCAGACAACTGGTGATGCAGATATTATGCTTGTTTCTCGTCGTGGTAAAGCCTTGAGATTCAAAGAAGATTCTGTTCGTCTTATGGGACGTGCAAGCTGCGGTATAAAAGGAATGAAGCTTAGCGAAGGTGACGAAATTGCATCTGCCGTTAAAGTTGAATCTGATTCTAACATGATTCTTATTACAGAGAAGGGTGTCGGAAAACGTATTTCTTTCGATCTTTATTCTGTGCATGGACGTGGAACAGGCGGACAGAGAATCTTTGGAAATACAGAAGCTAAGGGTGAAATTATTGGTGCCCTGAATGTTAAGGATTCTGATGAAGTTGTATGTATGACAAGCCAGGGTAAGACCTTACGCTTTAAAGCAACTGATATTAAAGAACAGGGAGCCGGCGCTTCCGGCGTAAATGTAGTTCGCGTAACCGAACCAGATTACATCGTTGGTCTTGATAAGGTTCAGGATAAGGATGATGATGCTGAGTAAGGTCGCTGGCGGCCGGTGATAAATAGCAAACCGTTAAGAAAATTGCGAAAGCAATTTTTAGGTTTACCTACTTAAATATAAAAAGGCTGTTTGAAGAGAAATCTTTGAACAGCTTTTTTATTTAACGTGATCCCTGTTCTTCGACAAACTCAGGAACCGCTGATTTAAGATTTTTTGTTATGAATACAACTAACTATCGTTTGTTAAAAAACTAACGACTGTTAGTTAGAAAATAATTTAAATTATTGTTGACAAAATAAAAATTATGGACAATAATGAAGTATAAGAAAAGGGAGAACTATTACAAAATAGTTTAGGGGTTCTAAATCATCATTAGGCAAGAAAACCAGCTGGATCATTTCGGCTGGTTTTTTTTGTTTAACTCACCAGGTCAAAAGTTATCCACATCTTATGCACACTGTGGATAACTATCGGTTAGAAGTTAGTTTCACGTGAAACTGATTTTGTAATAATAAAAGAAATCAAGAAATAATGTACTCATTAAATAGAAATTGATAATGCAGATGTTTGATATTAGCTGCTTCTAAGTGTTTCACATGAAACATGTTAGGGGAGGACTAAAGGGTTCAAAAGTGGTGTCGGAAGGTTGTCATAATAAGAAATGAAATTCTGTTATAAGTGTTTCATGTGAAACAAATAAGAGAGGTAGTTGTTTTGTGTTTCACATGAAACAGTGTGTGCTCAGGTAGGAAGGGGGGGTAGAGTGTAGGGCGATAATGTTTCATGTGAAACAATAAGGGTTTTTGGTAACGGTTGTATTTTGTTGTTTTGCAGCTATTGAGAATTCCTAACTGAAAATTGTTTCATGTGAAACATCGTTTTGTTGTAAACCTGGTGTGTTTGCTTGGTTTCACGTGAAACTGTGTGTTAGTTGTTTTTGGGTATAGGTTTGGGGTTGTAAATTTAAAAGTTATCCACAATATGCACCGAGTTATCCACAATGAAAAAATAACGACTGTTTGTTAGTTTAAAGAATAACGAACGGTCGTATATAAGGTTTGCTGTTGATTTTTCATCTTATACAAGATAAAGTGCTTTGAAGGGTATAAATATGGAAAATATAGAAATTCGTTCTGTAAAACCAAAAGATGCAAAAGATCTTCTGAAAATCTATTCTTATTACGTGGAAAACACCGCGATCAGCTTTGAATATGTAACCCCTTCTGTAAAAGAGTTCAAAAAGCGCATAAAAACAATAGCAAAGCGATTTCCTTATATTTGCCTGGTAAAAGATGGTCAAATAAAGGGTTATGCCTATGCAAATACCTTTCATGCGCGAAAAGCTTATGATTGGTCTGTTGAATTGTCTATTTATGTTGAAAAAGATTCCAGAAAGTGTGGATATGGCAGAATGTTATACACAGAATTAGAAAAGCTGCTTAAAGAGGGTGGTTTTAAGAATTTATATGCCGGTATTGCAACTCCTTTGCAGGAAGATGAATATCTTGATTTTTCAAGCCATAAATTTCATGAAAAGATGGGTTTTGTAAAGGTTGCAGAGTTCCATGGCTGCGGAATAAAGTTTGATCGTGTTTATAATTTGATTTATGTAGAAAAGGTGTTATCTTAATTCTTTAGAATCAGAACCAACTATATGTTGAGAAAGGCTGTTATTGAGTTTTAATACCTTTTCGTAATCTTCTTTTACTTGTTCAATAAAAATATAGTCTGGGTGCTTGTTTATGATGTAATTAAAGCATTTTGAAGCATTATACAGGTGTTGCATAGCTTCCAGAAGGTTTGAATTGTCGTTAGGGTTATAACCTGTGTTTTTAAGATATGAATCTTCGAAATTTCCATATGTCATGACAATTCTGCCTGTATCATATTCTGTTACGCCCATATGCATTATATATTCAAGATAATCTGTGTATTCTTTTACGCGTCCGTAGTAATCTGTGAATGAATATACTTTTTTGGCAGCTGTTTGCTCTGGTTTGGTCTTGTTTTCATCTATCTGGACTTCTTTTACATTTGTTTTGCCCTGAGAATATGTTTTGTTAATAATAATCATGTATTCATTGTATTTTTGCTTTAATTCTGCAGGAGCTGTGTCCGGATGGTATTTTTTTACAAGGTTTACATATTCTTTTTTAATTTCTGATAAATTGTCGGAGTTTTTGATTATCTGGAGAAAGTTTGAAAGATCGGATTTGAAATGGGTGGTTTGGTCCATAGGTTATGTTGTAGATTGCCGCGGTTCGCTCGCAATGAGTCGCACGCTATCGCGTGCTTACCGACGTTTTGCTTCGCAAAAGTCGCAAGGCTTTGGCGAAACAATCCACGGTTTTAAATAATTAAAAGCACCTCATCAGGTCTTCAATTGTTTCTCTGCGGCGGATTTGTTTTACTTTTCCGTCGGAACAAACAAGAACTTCTGCCGGGCGAGGGCGTGAGTTATAGCTTGAGCACATTGAAAAGCCATAAGCACCTGCATCTAGGATACAAGCCAGGTCTCCGTGCTTTGCTGGTGGTAAAACCCTGTCTTTTGCAAGAATATCGCCAGATTCGCAGATATTTCCTGTTACGGTCTGTTCAAACATATCTGAACCGCTGTGAGGAATAACTTTTCCATCACGGATGATTTCTATGTCATGCCAACTGTCGTACATGCTTGGGCGAACCAAAACATTCATACCAACATCAGTTCCAACAAAAGTCTTTCCGTTGTTATGCTTTACTGCATGAACACGTCCCAAAAGAACACTTCCTTCTGCAACACAGAAACGGCCTGGTTCTGACTTAAATAATGGGATTTTATTAGGAATTCCGCTTTTTGTAGGCAATTTTGTATATGTTTCTACAAAATCAGTCAAAATTGGTTCAAGGCGCTTTTTGAAGTCTTCCATTGGGAAATCTTTTTCATCATCAAGCTTGTGATATGGAATACCGTATCCACCGCCAAAATCAATGAATTCAAGGTTTTCAAACTGATCTGCTATGCGCAAAAGGTTTGTAACTGCATCAAGATATGGCTGTGGGTCCATAAAAAGAGAACCGATGTGCTGATTGATTCCGGCAATTATAAGATTGTATTTTGCTGCAATTTCAAAGATTTTTGGAATAAATTCTTCTGAAATACCGAACTTTGTCTTTTTTCCGCCTGTTACTACCTTTTCGTGATGTCCGGCACCTACACCAGGATTAATACGAACTGCAACCTTGCGGTTTTCTGGAGCAACATTTAAGTCGCAGAATACCTGACCGATTAATTCAAGCTGTTCAAGGCTGTCCAGACTGGTAATTACCTTATTTTCAATTGCAAACTTAAATTCTTCCGGTGCAACGTTGTTTGGAACAAAAAAGATACGTTCTGCAGGGAATCCTGCCTTAAAAAGCATCTGTATTTCTCCAACACTCATTGCATCGCAGTTTATGCCTTCTTCAAGGGCAATTTTTAGGATATGAATATTTGTATTTGCTTTTACAGAGTAATTTGCGGTATATGGGTACTTTGTAATTACCTGTGATACTGCATGCATACGGTTTCTAAGAATATCTTCGTTGTATACATAAAGTGGTGTTCCGTAATTCATTACGATTTCTTCGGGGTTGTTTCCCTTGAAGAAGTCGACTGTGTTTATGAATGATTCCATTTTTTTCTCCTTTTGTTTTGATCGTCATTGCGAGCGAAGCGTGGCAATCCATATTTAAGAATGCCTGTTTTTATGTGGATTGCCACGGCCTTCGGCCTCGCAATGACGGTTTTGCGGGGGCGTTACGGGGGTGTCCCCCGTTAGAGGGGGTAGGACGCAACGAAGTGCGGCCGAGGGGCAGGCGCCCCCTTGATTTTTACAGCATATGTGCTCTAATTTCATCCCCACTCAAAGGGCTCAAATAGGCCGGTGCAATATCAAATACGGTCTTGCAGCCAATGGCGCCTTCTTTGTTCAAACGATAGATTGCGCGGGCATAGGCAACAAGTACGCTTGAAGTAAATGCTGGGTTTGAATCGAGCTTGAGGCTGTATTCGATGATGTTGTTGTATTCGTCGTTCCAACCTGTCTTGCCTGAACGGAAAACAAAGCCTCCGTGTGGGATTTCTGCATGATCGCGCTTGAGTTCTTCTTCTGTGATAAAGTGAACTGTTGTATCGTAATCTGCAAAATAGTTTGGCATTTCTTTGATTTCTTTTTCGATACGGGCTTTATCTGCACCTTCTTCTGCTACAACAAAGCATTCGCGTGTATGTTTCTGACGAGTTGTAAGCTCCGGATTTTTTCCTGCACGAACTGCTTCCAATGCTGCTGGAACAGGAATTGTATACTGCTTTCCATCCTTTACACCTTTTATACGGCGGATTGCATCTGAATGGCCCTGGCTTACACCTTTTCCCCAGAATGTATAGTCAGCTCCTCCCGGAAGAAGGCTGTTTCCGTAAAGACGCATAAGGGAGAAGAGGCCTGGGTCCCAACCACAAGAAATAAGTGCTGTGTGGCCGTTGTCTTTTGCTGACTTGTCTACATTTGCAAAGTGCTGTGGAATTTTAGCATGGGTGTCAAAGCTGTCTACTACATTGAAATATTTTGCATATTCTGGTGTCTGTTCTGGAAGATCTGTTGCACTACCTCCGCACAAAATCAAAACGTCAATTTCGTCTTTGTGAACAAGGATATCCTTTACGTTATAAACAGGGACTCCTGCTGTAAGAACTTTTACTGTAGACGGATCGCGTCTTGTAAATACTGCTGTAAGCTGGGCATCGGGATTGTGCTTGATTGCACATTCAATTCCCTTGCCTAAGTTTCCGTAACCTAAAATTGCTATTTTCATTTTATTAACTCCTTTATATTTAACTAACGAGCGTTAGTTTTGTGTACGTTGTGGTTTGCCGCGCTGCGCTCGCAATGACGGCTATTGTTCGTTTGAAAGAAGAACGATTTTATTTTTTAGAGCTTCCTTCATGACGGTGACGAGATTTTTCTGGCCTGAATACAAGCATGAATCGTCGTCGCTGCCGGTGAGCTCGCCTGTCATTACGTAAGTTGAATCAATGATTACACGTAACTGTCCAGGTTCAGGATCTGTATGATAAACAATTGCTCCATCCAGGTTGTAGTTGCTGTCTGTCATGATGACAACTTTTTTACCGGCATTTACGAGCTCTGTAAGTTCTTCTTCGTAAGCGTCTACGATTCTTGCCGAAGCAGAAATGTAGAGACGAACTCTTGTTTCTTTTATCATATCCAAAAGCTTGTTCTGAATATTTTTAGATCCAATGATTGTTATATAACCGTCTGTCTCGACTTGCTTTTGAGGGGCATGTTCTTTAATGTAATCTGCCTTCTGCTGTAGATCTTTAAGAACATTGCTTGTAAAGGTTTGAACATCGACTGGAAGATATTTTGTAGAATCTCCCTGGATTAAATAAGCGGCACCTTTGTCTGCAAGATTTGATAAAGCGGCATAAACGTTTGAACGAGATATACCTGTTTCTTTAGAAACCTCGTAGCCGGTCATTTCTCCATGCGAAAGAAGGGTTGTATAAATTACAGCTTCCTGACGTGTTAGACCAAAAAATGTTAAATCATCGGTAAACTGAAGATTTTGCATTTGTGACCTCCTGATTTTTACGATTTTTTCGTGTTTAGTGGTACTGTTTAATACTACTTACAAGGGTTAATATACAGAATTTGTATTTATTTGTCAAATTTAATTCGCGAAAAATAAAATTTGTATATTTAAAAAATAGTTATATAATAACTTACTCATTTAAATTTTGATAAAGGAAAATTTTATGTCATTACAAGCTCCTTCAAAAATCACTGATAATAAAAAGCGATTTGATAATTTTGCTGATGGTAAAGTTTTTACAGGAAAAAAATCGGGCCGTCTTCCTGCAATGGGTTGGAACAGCTGGAATGCTTTTGGCAGCGGTAATACAGAAGCATTGACTCGTGCCATGGCTGATAAAATTATTGAGCTTGGACTTGATAAGCTTGGTTATAAATATCTGGTTCTTGATGATGGTTGTTATAAAAGCGAACGTGTTGACGGAAAGCTTAGTAATGAGCCGGTAAAGTTTCCGGGTGGATTTAAAGCTCTTTCGGATTATGTTCATTCTAAAGGTTTGAAGTTTGGAATGTATAATGATATTGGAACAAATCTTTGTGCAGGCGCTGCTGTAGGAACCTGCGGTCATGAAGAAGTCGATGCTCAGTCTTATATAGACTGGGGTGTTGATTTTTTGAAAATCGATAACTGTTATTATCTTTGGGATAATGCCACTTTTTCAAATCCGGAAAATGCCCGCTTTGTTTTTGCGCCAAAAATTAAAAATGTGATTGTTGATGGTAAAAAACTTAGCGCAGTTGGGGATGGCATTTTGACAGGCGCTAGTGTAAAGGTTGATGAAAAAGGAAACTTTGTTTATGGTATCGGAACGTTAGACGGAACTAACACAGGAACTTCTCCTGTTGGGCTTCGCAGTGGTGAATTGATTTTTGAAGTAGAGTCTGATTGTGAAAAGTCTGTTGATTTAGAAATTGAGTATGCCAGCGGACGAGAAGTTGGAATTGGTGAATGGCTGCAGCTTGCTGTAGGTGAAGGAAATGCTGCAGAATATTTTTATGATGATTTACTGCCAGTGACAGCTGATAAAGATACTTTTGTTTTGAGCGCGCTTATTAGTATTCGTTTGCGTGCCGGTAAAAATAAAATAAGAATTATGAATCATCGCCGTCAGGAAAACACGCTTGATTCTTATGCTGCAATGTTAGAGGGTCTTAACAAAGCAAAGCCTGATCATGAGGTTGTGCTTTCGATGTGTGAATGGGGAAAAACTCATCCGCAGAACTGGGCCTATAAGGTAGGTGACTCCTGGCGTATTTTAAATGATATTACCTTTAGAGTTGGCAGCGATGGAAATCCTGGTTTTGGAGCCTGGAAGAATCCTGGAACACCAAGTGTAACTTCGCAATATAATAAAGCTGTTGTTATGGATGAGTTTGCTGGACTGGACAAGGGTTGGAATGATCCGGATATGCTGATGATTGGAATGGATGGTTTAAACCTTGTTCAAAATAAAACTCATTTTACTATGTGGTGTATGATGAATTCTCCGCTCATGCTGGGACTGGATTTAAGGCGGGTGAGCCTTGGCGATGAACTTTATCAAATAATTGCAAACCGCGATTTGATTGCTTTGAACCAGGATGCTCTTGGTGTGCAGGCAAAAAGGATTTTTACAACAGCTGATTGTGGCAGCGAGACTCCAGACAAAGCCTATATCGAAGATATAAATCGAATTGATGTTCTTGCCAAACCGCTTGCAGACGGTGGTATAGCCTTGAGTTTTATTAATGTAAGCGAGGAAAATTGGACAGGTAATATTAGTGTTTCTGTGAAACAAATTGAAAAGGCCTTTGGTAAAAAGTTAGTTAGCACTAACAAGTTTCATGTACGAGATTTGTGGAGCGGTGAGACTTGGGAAAATGAGACAGGGCTTTTTGAAATTTCTGAGCTTGGGGCTTGTGATAATGTGACTATTTTGATAAGTGGATTGTCACGCCCTACGGGCTCGTAATGACATCGAGGACGCCATGGCGATAAACGTCATTGAGAGGAGCTTAGCGACGAAGCAATCCACGATACACCAATTTATAACTTCTCTCTGGACTCATTTCTTTGCAGATAACCCCTTGTCAGAAGGCGAGCTCCTTCGTTACGCCCACACTCGTGGATGGATAGAAGATCAGGACGAACGCTTTTGTGAAAAAAACTTAAACCGCCAGACTGCTGCCAGAATCCTGCATCAGTTTATGAAAATTGAGCTTGGTGTGCCTGACCTGCAGGATATTTCGCCTGCCAATGTTCTTGCAGATTTATACACCTGTCATACTTGTGTAAATCATATTGCCCAGATTTACCTACGGGGTATTATGGGGGCACAAACTGTAGAGAGAGACGGGGTTGAGTATAAAGTTTTTAATCATCTGGAAGAAGTTTCTGAGGAAGAAGCAAAAAATATAATTAAGAAAGTGTCGGGGGTGTCCCCCGTTAGAGGGGGTAGCAGAAGACCGCGGAGCGGGCTGGCGCGAGGGGCAGGCGCATCTTCTAAACTAAAGCGTGTTTCTGCCAGCGTTTACTCTTCCAGCGAATGAGCATTGCAATTCCGCGGGTTGTTTCGTCGGTGCCTATACCAAGCCAGAAGCCTACAAGACCAAGTCCGCATTTGATTCCAAGAATGTAACTTCCCAAAACCATGATTCCCCACATTGAAGCAATTCCGTAGAGGACTGGGAATTTAACGTCGCCGGAACCTTTGAGGGCTCCAACATAAATGAGGTTGAGGGAGCGGCCGAATTCTATGTATGTTGAGAAAATGAGTAGGGTGCTTACAAAGGCGTGAACTTCGTCGATCTTTGTGAAGATTCCGATGATCGGATGTTTGGCTAAGTTCACTATGAGAATCATTACCATTGAGCAGGCGGTTGCAACAAGTTGATATTTGAAAATCTTTTTGTAGGCAATATCACTTTGTTTTGCGCCAACGTAATGGCCGGTTTTAATTTGAGAGGCCTGTCCTATTGCCATGGCCATGATGAAAACAAATCGGACTATTGTCATGGTGTAAACTTGGGCAGATATCGCATTTGTTCCAAGCGTAGAAATCATTGCCATAATAACAATCTGACTGATGTTGTAAGAAAGGCTTTCTCCAGCTGTTGGAACACCTACAGAAAGAATGAGTCGGTAAACCTGGCGTGGTACTTTGAAGAGGCCTTTGAGTTCAAATGCAACGTCTTCTTTGCGGCGGATAATAATTGCAAGGAGGACGGAAGAAACAAGCATTGCCATACCGCTGGCACAGGCAACACCTGGAACTCCAAGAATCGGCAGTCCGAACCAACCGTAAAGTGAAAGTGCGTTTCCTATAACATTAACAACGTTTCCGATTATTGAAACTATCATTGCTTCGCTTGTGTAGCCGTAGCTGCGGAGGATGGCGCCCTGTAAAGAACTGAAGGCATTAAAGAAGCAGAAGATTCCTCCAAAGATGATGAAGTATTTGAAGGCGTATCCGCGAACTGCATCTTCGAGTTGATAGCAATTAAGTAAGGGTTTGAAGCCAAAGAAAACTAAGAGCATGAGGAAAAGAGAAAGCAGGGTAATCATGAGTGTGCTGGCCTGTGCAATTTCGTTTAATTCTTTTTTTGATTTTTGTGCTCCGATATATTGAGCAAGAACGATTGAACATCCTGTGCTGATAACTGCAAAAAGAAGGTTTAAGAAAAATATATATTGTGCAACAAGGCCTACGGCTGCAACTGCATCATTACTGTAAGAGCTGAGCATCATTGTGTCGACTGATGAAACCAGGATGCGAAAAAACTGCTCCATTGCAATTGGGAAGGTTAACTTGAACATTGGCAAAGCGCCGCGATTTTTTTTGTTTAAAGTTGTTTCACTCATAATGTGTTATTTTATCAAAAAAACGACTTTTGAAAATTGCCAAATTCTATTAAAAATTTGTAAAATTTGAAAATGTGGAGTAGAATTGGTTAAACGATTAACTTGCAACCCTTCGACGGGCTCAGGGACCCCTGGAGAATTATATGTCAATTAAAGAAATGCCAAAAATCATCACTGTTTCGGGTGGTAAAATCTGGACTCATACTTTTGAAAAATTTAAAGCTACTGTTTATGTTCCAGAAAACGAAATGATGGACGACGTGCTTAATTACGGATTTATTGCGCCGTATCTGCTTGTTTTTGCCGAGCAGGATTTTTCTACAAATTTTGATGGGGCAGTTGATTTTGCACATACAAAAGGTTTTGAAGCAATTGCTAAAAAGTATGCCAGCAGTGTTGTGTTTATTTATCCTACGGCTGATGGCTGGAAAAATGCTGCACCTGATTTGTTTTCGGAAATACTTTCTAATTCAAAGATCCACGAGTTTTATGAGGATGGCGTTGTAAAGGCTTATAACAGGTTTACGAAACAGCTGGATGGTTATTATATACGTGGAGCAATTTTTCGTACATGTTTGTATGGATTTGGCGAATCAGCTGATTATATTGCGGCTAACTGCTTGAATCATTTTGAAGGTGATGGGCTTTGGGGCCGTGCAGACTGTGCTCCTGTTGTTTGTACACTCACAGGATTGAGTGAAGGGGCAAAAATCAACGTGGATGCAGAAGATATTCCAGTGGTATCTTATGGAAACACTAGTGTCGCTAATGAGATTATTAAATCAAAATGCCGCTGGTTCCTTGAAAAACCTGAATCTGATTTTGTTGGAGACATGGATGGCTTTGTAAAACAGTTCCGACGTATGGTTGGCGAGATGGAAGTCGACCCGGATTTGGAAAAAGATGGCCTTCAGATTGATCCAGCTGTGATAACTGTAAAAACTTCACCTGATAATTTTGGAAAAGACAAGGGAACGGCAAAGCATAAAATTGGATATTTTGCGTTTTACAATAAAGGGATTTTTGATGCAGGCAAGGGGCCTGTTCCACTTGTTCTGGCCTTTCACGGAGGCGGAGATTCCAGTTTTTATATAGCTTATATTTCTGACTGGGCAGGAATTGCGCACCGTCACGACTTCCTTCTTGTGGCTGTAGAAAATCACCTGAACAGTTCTGCTACCGAAATGGTGGAGCTTGTTGAGCATCTTAAGAAAACATACAACATTGACCAAACCCGTATTTATGCAACAGGCTTTTCTATGGGCGGAATCAAAACGTGGGATATTATTCAGGAATATCCGAACCTTGTTGCTGCAGCCGCTCCAATGGATGCAACTGTTGATGTTGGTGAAAATGTGTATTTTAGTAAAATCAACAAACCGGTAAATACAACAGTAAGCGTTCCGATTTTCTACGCAGCAGGAGAACAGACTCCTTTAGCAGAGCTTCCATATCAGGAGCAAAAGTGGATAAACCGAATGGCCTATGCCCTTAAATTAAACGGGGCAACGAAAGAGTACAATGTAAAGCTGGAAGAAAAGGATAAGTGGCAGAATAAACTTTGGGGCGTTGATGGTGACTACACAAGCTTTGTAATTGATCCTGCCCGCAAAGGTAAGCTTACAATGCATTTCTTTACCCGCGCCGACGGCAAGTGCTGGAACATTTTTGCCGCCATAGACAATCAGGGCCACGAATGCCGCCCCCACACCTGCGAATACGCCTGGAGATTTTTGAGCAATTTTTCCCGCGACCCGGACGGCACAATACATGGTGGAGAATTTGACCAGATCAAAAAATCTCTTATGTAATTAAGCGCCGGGCATCAGAAAAAACAACATATTTAAAAATTCTAGACAATTGAAAATATATGTCTCATAATGATACTATGAAAACTTTCCATAAAAAACTGTCTGGAATTATTCTCCTTCTTCTTGTTTTTTTTACTTCTTGTGAAAATTTTAATGATGGTTCTAAAATCAAAAAAGAAATTGAAGATTCTATTGCCTATAATAATTACCCCTTTTATACAATCAGCTTTGATTATCCGGAAAGTTCCGGAGTTATGCGTTCTCCTGGCGGTAATGAAATAACAAAAAAATTGACGGATTCTTTTACACTGTGGTTTGATCCTTCTACAGGTTATGAATTTATTTCCTGGAAAATAATTGATGAAGATACAAAAGAAGAAATTCAAAACGGTGAATATCTTACCCTGGAAAATATTGATCAAGCACAAACAACTTGTACCTTTACAAAAACGCCTGCAAAAAATACAAAGTTTTGTCTTATTCCTTTAATTGCAGAGCGTCCTCAAATTATTTTTAATTCACCAGCTTCTTTAAGCACTTTAAAAGATTCCCGCATCCAGGTTCTTTTTGATCATGATATGGATCCATATTCAATCTATTATACACAAGAAGAAATTGATGAATTAAAAAAATCAGGAGTTGAGGAAAAAGATTTTCTTCCGCCTATAAGCGATGCTAATCAAAATCATTATGGTTATAAAAAAGATAATGAGATTTTCTTTAAAAATATTACAATCAAAAATGGTAAAACAGGAGAAAATATCAATAATTGTTTTGACCAGCCTATTTTTGAAAATACCAGAAGTCTTACTATTCCTGTAAAAGAAAAAAACTCTCTCGAAGATTTTACCCAAGTTTTTGTTACAATTGAAAGAGGATTTTATTATA
Source organism: Treponema sp. (assembly GCA_045224915.1). Classification (GTDB taxonomy): domain Bacteria; phylum Spirochaetota; class Spirochaetia; order Treponematales; family Treponemataceae; genus Treponema_D. The sequence goes on along the minus strand of JBGVAV010000135.1, from coordinate 2,168 downwards.
CAGAAAAAACTAAAGCTACAGACTTGCAAAAACCTGTACAAATGGCAGATAAAAAAAGCTGGATGTATCAGGTAAATAATAGAACAGATTCCCAACCTTTAATTATCCCTCATGTTGGCAATAAAGATCAGTTTTTTGTAAAGCTTTCTGATGAAACAGAAATAAATCAGATTCCTTGGTTAGGTAATATTAGTGAAAGTTTTGCAAACCTAAAATATGTTAAAGACAATAAATTGAAACTGGATATTCAGGTACAGGAAGAGGAAAGTGGTTCAGGGCCAGAAAATTGCTTTGAACTTTATGCAACCAAACTTTTTGATGCAGCCTATAGTGATTTAAGAGTTTGGAAAAACTATCAAATCATTAGTCCGGAATATTATAAAAATCCTTGTAAACTGGATTATCAGATTTTAACTTCGGATGCAGGTTTGTTTAAAGGGGAAGTAGATTTATCTGATTTATGTGTTGATGGAGATGGTGTCTATCACTTATATGGTGTTTTCTATGACAAAAGCGGAAATAGATGTGAATATCCTTCTTATTCGGGAAGCACAACTTTTTATTTTGCAGTAGATAATACTTTAGAGATGGCTGATCCTGTAATTACCGATGAAAGTGATTCTGAGATAAAGTTTAAAATTTCATGGACACCTTGTATAGATTTGAAAGAAACAGTAATTCGTTATAAAAAAGAAAACGAAGAAAGCTGGTCGGAACCTTTCATTATCGGACGTGAAGAAAATTATAAAATATTTACAGGTCTTGAAATTGCAACAACATATGATTTTGAAATAACATATTTTGATTTTGCCGGGAATGAAAAAATATGTAATAAGAAGCAGTCTTCAGATGAATGGGTTCTTCAAATAACTGGACAACCTTTAAAAACTTTATATAGAGTTGGAGAAAGCTTTAACAAGCAAGGGCTTTCTGTAAAATTAAAAAATGTATTAACAAATGAAGAAATCGAAATTAACGAAAACTTATGGAATGGAGAATTAGATTTAACAAGAGGTGGAATAAATAAAAACGGATATATTATATATAATTATAAAGATTCAATAAAAACAGCAAAAATTCTTTCCAGCTTTAATGTAATGGAAGAAGATGCACTTACAGAAGAAATAATTAGTATTGATAACTGGAATTATAAGTTTGGAGATTTTCCACAAACAATTGCAGAACATCAGGAAGATTCCTTTTATACAGAAAATCCTGTTTATGATAATTGCTGGTACCTGGGAGCAGATGGATATTTTTATGAAAAATGTTTGGAAAATGGCAGTGGTTCTGATGGAGAACAATATAGCAATGGTTCTTTAGTTTTACAAAGTGATTCTAACAGTTATAAATATTTTAAAGTAGAACCTATAGAGTGGTCAGTTATGTGGACTATAAAAGAATCAGAAACAATTTTCAAGTTTATACCAAAGAGAGTTCTTGTAGAAAAGCATTCTTATTATTTGAATTCTGATGAAAGAAATATTAATGGAAAAATAATAAAACCAAATGATTATAAATATTCAACATTAAGGGCTTATCTTAATGGATCCTATGAAGAAGATGATACACAGGTAAAAACTTATGAAGGAAAAGGCTTTTTACAAAAGGCCTTTACAACAGGGGCGTTGAATCATATGCTACAAAGACCTGTTGAATTCTATGGAATTAACGAAAATGGAGTAAAAATTTCTTTATCTACAAATGATAAAATATTTTTATTAAGTACAGATGAATCTAACCGATTATCAAATATCACTGTTTCTGATTATGCATTAGCAAATGGTCTTGATTATAACGATTATCGTGGTTGGACACGTAGCTATAACTGTGGAAATGATTATGATGTTTTCTCTTTTAATTATGAAAGTGGACAAGTAAATAATGAATCGGTTACAGAAAAAAGAAGCATTATTCCAGGAATATTCGTTGATATACAAATAGAGTTTTAAATAAAAATAATTTTACACTTCCCTTTTTCTGTGGAAATCACCTGATTCATATTTTCATCATCCCCCGCTTTTGGAAGAATAATTTTTCCGCTGGCGGGATTTTTTATTGAAACAAGGGGCGCTGTGAGAGTTGCCCGAACCGACGATTTTTCAAAAGCCAGGTCAGCATCATCAAGGCAGCAGTTTATAAGGCGCAGGTTTTTGCAGTAGCAGAAG
>JBGVAV010000134.1:0-2265 GCA_045224915.1 Treponema sp. | reverse complement strand
TGCCATATTATATGGACCATAGCCCGGATTAAGAGGAGTAAACGGACGTTCAAAAGCGCCATACTCATCAAAACTGATATTAACTTTGCGTGGCGAACGATGCTTAGCCTGAATATAATCAAGCATAGAAGTTTCTGTATTTATAAAATTTTCGTAATAATGAGCACCGCCAAGAAGTGAAAGAATGTCTCCCGGCTTTGCAATGTGATAATGATGAAGTGCAAGATAATCTACAGTATCGTAACACTTATCCATTACCTTTGCTTCCCATTCAGGATAATGATCCATAAAAGAAGCAGAGGATGCACACGCTACAGTTTCTATAGAAGCGTCTATCCATTTCATAGCTTTTGATGCTTCGTGACAAAGAACTCCATAGCCTTCAGGATTTTTTTCCCAGGAACCAAGCTGCCAGTGTCCGTCCATTTCATTTCCAAGGCACCAGGTTTTAACTTTATATGGTTCGTCATGCCCATTCTGGCGGCGTAAATCTGACCAGTAAGTTCCGCCTTTATGATTTGTATATTCAACACAATCCATTGCGTCCTGCAAAGTTCCTGTTCCAAGATTTACTGTATAAATTGAAGATGAATTGATTTTCTGCGCCCACTGAAGATATTCATCATGCCCTACTTCGTTTGTAATATACTGATACCACGCTGGATCAAGATGAACCTTGCGGTTGGCTTTTGGTCCGATTGAATCTTTCCATTGCCAGGCAGAAACAAAGTTTCCTCCGGGAAGACGGACAGCTGGGAGGCCTGTTTCTTTAAGAAGGTCTATTACGTCCTTGCGGAAGCCCTGTTCATCTGCAGTAGGATGCTTTGGATTATACATAAACCCGTTTACCATTGTTCCGATTGGCTCAAGGAATGCAGAATATAAACGCGGAGAGATTTCTCCTATAGCAAACTTTGGGTGAATTGTGATTCTTGGTTTTGACATGAAGGTCTCCTTATTTTCCCGTAGAAATTTTCTTAATCCACTTCTCACTCTTGAGGCGGAAGACACACCAGATTGTTTTTACAATATCATCTGCTTTTAGTGCAACGTAAATCCAGAAGGCAGACCAGTGGAAAACAAAGCCTGCAAGAATTCCAAGTGGAATTGAAAGTATCCAAAGGAAAACATTATCTGTAATCATCAGCATTTTTGTGTCACCACCACCGCGTAATACACCTTTTGTCATAATACTGTTTGTTGCACGGAAAATTATAATCAGACTTATAGAATTCATAAGCTGATGCGCAATATGTTTTGTTTCTTCCGAAATATTATATGCATTTATAATAGGACTGCTTACAAGCATAATAAACAAGGCAGAAATTGCTCCAAGCCCAAATCCAAGGCCAAGGAACATCCAGCCTTGAGACATTGTTTTTTCTTTTCCGTCTCGACCAAGTGTCTGGCCAGTTACAATTGCACCTGCCTGGCTTACACCCTGAATTACAACTGTACTAAGCTGCTGTGTTACACTTGTAATTGCATTAGCGGCTACAAAGGTTGCTCCAAGATGGCCTATTACCATTGCAACTGAATTATTACCCAAAGCAAGGATACCGTCGCTTATTAAAACAGGAATACTTATGCGGATATACTCTCCAAGCAGCGAGCCTGTTTTCATAAAAATATCGCGAATACGGAACAGGATTTTCTTATCGCGTAAGAAAAGATATCCTAAAATCATTCCTGCTTCAAAAAGACGTGCAATAAGTGTTCCGAGCGCGGCTCCGGCAACTTCCATTCTTGGCATACCAAGCTTTCCAAAGATAAAAGCATAGTTTGCAAGCAGGTTTACAAAAAAAGCACCTATAGAAACAAAAAGTGGGTATCTTACCTGCCCTACACTGCGCAGAACAATAGTTGTAACAAGTGATGTTCCTAAAAAGAAATACGTTATTATTGACCACTTAAAGTAAACGGCACCAAGTTCAATAATTTCAAGCTCCTCTGTATACATGCGCATAAGAGTTTTTGGCATTATTAAGGTTAAGAGTGCAAATAAAGAAGCAAGTCCAACTGCAAGTCTGAGCATGAGGCAGACTGTTTGTTTTAATGCAAGGCCAGCTTTTTCTTCATCGTAATGTGCTGTCTTCATTCCCCAGAAGCGTGAAACAAGCACAGAAGCTCCCATTCCAAGACCCATACAGAAAATCTGGTAAATGCTTATAAATGAATTTGCAAGTGAAGTTGCAGAAAGAGCCTTTTCTCCAAGCTCACCAACCATAATTGTGTCGAGCATATTTACACCTATGGTGATGAGAC
>JBGVAV010000133.1:0-28949 GCA_045224915.1 Treponema sp. | reverse complement strand
AAAGCTGCCCTTGGAATATATAATGGAATTGCAGCATTCATAACTCACTTTGAACGCTCAAAAGGATTTACATCTGCAAATGAAAATTGATTTTAAAAAATATATTCCGATTTTTGCCGCCGTAATTGTTTCTCTTGTTTTTCTTCTGATTTCTTCAGGATTGTATGCAAAAAAGCATTACGGAACAAAATATGTATTTATGTTTCCTTGCGTTGATGAAGGAAAATATGTTCTTGAAACAAGATATTTAAAAGAAAATCCAAATAAATCACAGCTTAATTATTTTGTTGATGAGCTTGTGCTTGGATCAGGACTTGAACGTACAAAGTACCTTTTTACACCTGGAACTAAGGTAATTTCGTGTTTTGAAAGAGATAAAACAGTGTTTATTGATCTTTCTGCCGATATTATATATATGGGACACAATGTTGTTCAAATAAAGGATGGTATTGAGCTGTTAAAGCAAAATATCATGAAAAACTTTACGAATATCGAGCAGGTGCAGGTATTTGTAGATGGAAAATATGCTTTTGAATAGAAAAAAAAGCGTTGACAAATTAGCATACTTATAAGATAATAGTTTATTATACAAGGCTACATCGAATTAGTATAAAAAAAGGAGCTTCAAATGAAGAAGACTTTGAGTTTAATTGCAGCTGCTATGCTGCTTGTTGGTGGCGTTGCTTTTGCTGAAGAAGCTATGCTCATCGATTTTACACAGTTGGATGCTGACTACGAACTTACAGACAGTGATGGTAACGTAGTAGCAAAGCAGAATAAGCGTACAACTATGGATTACGCTATTAGTGCTGGTTCAACATTTACTAAGCAACAGAAAGATCTTATGAGAACTTCTTTGTCTCTTCCTGAATGGGAAGTTACATTGAACTCTTCTGCAAAGACTGTTCAGAGCTTGGCTGATTCACAGGTTGTTGCAGCACCAGTAAAAGAGTCCGCAGATGTACCGTTCGCAGGACAGAACGTAATGGGTGTTCGCATTGTATTCCCATCATGGAACTCAAATGCAAATGCTAAGATTGTTCCTCCTTTTGACATCCCTGCTTACGAACCACTTTCTACAGTAAGTGATGATGGTGAAAGAAAAGCTTTGAGTGAAGATGAAGATGCTTCATCATTCAACGTTGCACAGAACCCTTCTTTCGAAAAGACATTGTTCGAAGGTGGATTTGGTGTAATCAAGAATGTTGGAACTATCAAGTCTATCAAAGTTACAACAATGGGTATGAACTTCCCACACGGATTGTACGTACACCTTACAGATAACGATAACATCGAACGTCGTTATTTCATGGGATATCTTGGATTCGACGGCTGGAAAGAACTCCGCTGGAACAACCCACAGTATATTTCAGAAATCCGTAACCGCGAAATCCGCGTATATCCAATCTATCCACGTGGAACTCCATTCGTTAAGTTCTCTGGATTCGAAGTTACACGTGACGCTGCTCACATTGGTGGAGACTTCATTGGATACTTCAAAGACGTAAAGGTTATTTACGACAAGGCTCTTCTTACTTCTGACCGCGACATTGCTGATGAAGACCTCTGGGAAATCATTGGTAAGAAAGAAGCTGCTCGTCAGAATGCAGAAATGTCTAAGTTTGGTAACAAGCAGGTTAACCGCTATCTTGAGAAGTCTAAGTTAGCAACAGAAGAAGATTTCGTATCTAGCTTGTACGAAGATTCTGATTCTAACGCTCAGAGAAACGGCGGACAGGCTGCAGACGAAAAATAATCAGTAAGCTCTAATATATAAAAAAAGCACTTCCGCATGGGAGTGCTTTTTTTTTGCCATAATCAGTTTTTTCGTATATAATTATTATATGAAAAACAATTCAAACATTCCTTCAAAGGCAGAAATTAAAAAGCTCTACGAGTCTTATGCAGAATATTTTACCATTGTAATGGAAAACATAATTGATATTCTTCATGCCGAAGTTCATTTGAATGCTCAGCCTACATATAAAAGCCGTGTAAAAAGCTTTAACAGCTATTATAAAAAAATCCTTCGTTTAAAGCCGGAAGAAACAAAGGGATGTTCAGATTCTCTTGTTCTTCTTACAGATATGATGGGAATCCGCATGATTTGTGCCTTCCTGGAAGATATGCAGCTTGGTCTTGAACAAATTAAAAAAACATTTGAAATAAAAGAAATAGAAGTGAAGGGTGCCGAAAAGAAGTTCAGCGAATTTGGATATGAATCTATTCACGTTCTTATAAAAATTCCTGATTCCTGCAAACCACCTGTTGAACTTTTTGAAGGCCTTAAACCTCTTGATGAAAATCTTGTTTGCGAAATTCAGATTCGAACAATTTTGCAGGATGCCTGGGCCGAGGTTGAACACGAGCTTATATATAAAACTGAGTTTAATCCTTTTGATATTCCTTTACGACGGAAGCTTGCTTCTCTTAATGCAATGCTTAGCCTTGCAGACATTACATTCCAGGAAATCAGGGATTATCAGAATAAACTACAGAAGGAGCTTGAAGACCGCCGGCACTCGTTCTATGACATGGCAGATAGTATTCTTGATGAAAAACCAAAAGATAAAGACGAAAATATCAGCAGAATAACTCCATTTGTTTCTGGAACAATTGATGAAATGCTTTTGCGTGCAATTCATGCACATAATGCAGGTAACCTTGAAGAAGCAGTTACAATTTATTCAAAAATCCTTGAGGCTGTAAATCCTGCAGATAAAAACGTTATTGCTGTAATTCGCAAGCATCGTGGTATGGCATATTTTAGTATGAATAACTTTGATGCGGCTTTGCAGGATTTTGATATAAGTCTTCAATATGATCCAAAAGCATTCAGAACATATTATTACAAGGGAATTGTTTGTGCCATTCAGAAAAATTATGAATGGGCAATTCAAAATTATACAAAGTCGCTTGAAATTAACGAATTCCAGGCACATACATTCTTCAGACGTGCTATGGCATATTTTGAAATCCAGGAATATGAAAAGTCTATGAACGATTTGAATAATGCTTTAAATTTGGGTATGCCTGTTGAAGATTGTAAAGTTTTACAGGAAAAATTGACCAAAAAGTTTGGTTTAAGTATGTAAAACCCAACTATTGACACAATAACATTAATTAATTAATATTATAGCACGAATATTCATTTGGAGGCACATAATGGCTGGAGCTAGTAAAAACTCTCGTACTACTGTTGCAACACACAAATTCATTTGCCCTGACTGTGGTGGCGAAATCATAATGAAAACTATTATGGATAACGGCAGACTTAAGAATCAGGCTGAATGCCAGAAATGTAAACGTGTAGAAAGACGTCCAAAAGATTTTAAATAATACTTAAAATAAATATACATTTTTGGGGAAAGGAGTTGTTTTTAGAACAACTCCTTATTTTTTTAACGTTCCATAAACGGTTTCTGGCGCCATTCAGCCAACTGGGCTTCCATGAGTGCCTTGCTTTCTTCAAGAACTTTATTGCATTCTTCTTTGCCGTTAGGACATGGATAAACCTTTAAAACCTTAAGTCTATAACAGCCTTTTTTAATATTCTTTAGAAGACCTTTCAAATCTGCAATTTTCCATCCGCCGTCAACTGCGCAAACAACAACAGGAAGCTGGCTTGCTTCTGTAAGGGTTCTGAATCCTGCTGAATAAAACTTTCCGATATTTCCGTCTCGTGAACGGGTACCTTCCGGAAAAAGAACCGGAACAAGATGTTGTTCTTTTGCACGTTTTCCAAAATCCGAAATTAATTTTACAGATTCAAGCGGGCGAACATTACGTGGAATTAAGCAGTGCTCCTGAGATTTTAACATTGGAGAAATCATTGGAACACCTTTGCCAAGTGCATCTTTTGCAATAAAACGAAGATCAACTTCTGGCATGAAGCGCATAAATGCCGGAATATCAAAAAGGCTCTGATGATTGCAGATAATCATAAACTGTTCAGGAAGCTGTTCCTTTGATTCTTCGTAGCCGTAAAACATAAAGCCGTCAATCTTATGAAGAATTCCAAAAACACTAACAGGAAATCTCTTTACGCATATATCTGAAAGTTTTTTTGCAGCTTTTTTAGAAAAAGGATAAACGATTCCAAGAACAATAGAATATGGAATTAATATTAAACCAATACAAATAAATGTTAGTAAGTTACGCATGAAATAATTATAATGGATTTTTAATCAAAAATAAACCTGTTTATTGTTTTGCAAGTTTCATCAAGAGTGTCGTATGTTTTTTTGCAATCTGGCATACTTTGAATAAAGCTTGTTCCGTAACGTTTTTCGTAGACGCGTCTGTCTAAAACTGTTACAACACCTCTGTCGTCAGATCTTCTTATTAAGCGGCCAATTCCCTGACGGAATTTGATAACTGCTTCAGGGACACTCATTTCCATAAATGAATTTCCACCGCGTTTTTCTATAGCTTCGGACCTTGCAACAAATACAGGATCATTTGGTACTGTAAAAGGAAGCTTTACAATTATTACCTGACTAAGTGATTCTCCAGGAATATCAACTCCCTGCCAGAAGGAATCTGTTGCAAAAAGAACGCTTTCATTATCATTTTTAAATTTTTCAAGCAGCTTTGAGTTATCATCATCGCCTTGTTTCATAATTAAACCATTAAAGCCTTTGAGCATATGAACTGTTGTATTATGTGCACTTCGCAAAGATTCATAAGAAGTAAATAAAACAAGAGTTCGTCCTTCGGCAGCAGAGATAAGTCGTGGTATTGCCATTTCTATCCATTGCTGAAACTCTGGTCTATCTGGTAACGGTGCATCTGATGGAACTGCAAAAAGCATGTTTTTATCGTAAGGGAAAGGGGAGTCAAAGGAATTGCAGTTTACACGCTCGGGATCTGTATAAGAAATACCTGTACGGCTGCACCAGTATTTAAAATCTCTTCCAGTTTTCAAGGTTGCAGATGTACAGATTACAGATGACATTTCTTCATATACACCCATATTCATAAGGTTTGAAATATCAAGTGGAGTTTCCGTTAAGATTACATAGTCTGGATCATCAGAAGAGCGCGCAAGATCTGGAGGAAGCCGCTTTTTTTGAATCCAGTATACATTCTGTCTTTTTTCATCCCATAGGGCAAAGTTTTTCAAAAGAATAACATAACTGTCTAAGCGACGGAGAATAATTCTTGCTTCCCAGAAAGGAGCTGCTTCTTTGTCTTCATCAGAAACACCTTCGATTATTAAGCGAACAAGATTTGTAAAGCTGCCCAGTGCATCTGCAAGTTCATTTGTTTGAACAATAAAAGGACCAAATTGTCTTGCAGTTCCTTCGAATAACCGCATGGAATATTCATTGTTCATAAGATCTTTTGCCGCAAGTTCAAGGTTGCTTATTGCTTTTTTTATTCTTGATGTAAGCTCGTATGCTTCCTGAACTTTATCTTCGTTTTTAGAAAAAACTGCAATTGAACAAAGGTGTCCGAACTCTGTTGATTTTCGTTTGCGATACATTTGATTTACAAGCTTGGTTAGTTTAAATCTGTTTACGCTTTCGCTGAAAAAACTTGTTGCTGCATTTTCTATTCCATGTGCTTCATCAAAAATAATTCTTCTATATGGCGGAAGAACTGACGGTTCATCGTAGCCGATTCCACTCATACGTGATTCTATATCTGCAAATAAAAGATGATGATTTACAACAATTATAGAAGCGCTGGCTGCCTGTTTTCTCACTTTCATTACATAGCATTCATTAAAGAAAGGGCAGCGTTTTCCCATGCAGGCATCACTTTCGGAATTAACTTTTGTCCATGCATTATCTGATGGCATAAAAGACATGTCGCTTTTAGAGCCTGTTTTAGTTGTTTCTTCCCAGTCTGCGATTTTTTTAATTTCTTCTGTTTCGTCTTCAAATAAATCAAGTACAGAAGCTGTTTCCATAAGACGACGCTTGCAGATATAATTCTGGCGTCCCTTCATGAGTATAAACTTAATTTTCTTTCCAAGGATTTTTTCTACGGCAGGAATATCTTTTTCGCAAAGCTGCTGCTGAAGGTTTATTGTTCCGGTTGAAATAATAACTCGTTCTTTATTCTGGATTGCCCATAAAACAGAAGGAATAAGGTAAGCATAAGATTTTCCAACACCAGTTCCAGCTTCGAAAACCCCGATATGATTCTGGTTAAAAGCTTTTGCAATATTTTTAAGAAGTTCAATTTGAACAGGCCGTTCTTCAAACTGGTCAGAAAGAGTAGAAAGCGCTCCACCTTTAGAAATAAACCCACCAGCCACCTCACAATCAACCGGTGTAATTTCCCGAGTTTCAACATTTTCCTCATCCAAACTTTTTTCCATCCCCACCTCAAAATCCTCTTAAAGAGCGAGCAACGCGAGCCAAAAGCCATACACGAGTTTTTCCGCTTTTTGCGAAGCAAAAACGCGAGCCTTTTGCGAGCGAGGAAAAACTCGCTAGAAATAAAAAATGCTCACCAAAGGTGAGCATTTTTTATTTCATCTCCTAGCAGAATTGAACTGCTGTTGTCGGGATGAAAACCCGATGTCCTAACCACTAGACGAAGGAGACATACAATCATTTCTGATTGGTTTTAGTAATATATCAGAATAAGAAAACTTGGTCAAGAGTTACAGTAAATATTTTCATAATTAATATAATTGACACAATTTTTCATATTTGATATATTTTTAAGACGTTAACTAATATTTTTTTGGGGGTCACCAAGTGGCAGGCAAACAGACATCTGCAGAGAAAAGATACGCTCAGAGCGAAGTTCGCAGACTTCATAATAAATCTATTAAAAGTGAATGCAGAACTTATGCAAAACAGTTTGTAGAAGCAGTTCAGGCAAAGGATCAGAAACTTGCTGAAGAAAAATACAAGACTCTTCAGAAGGCACTTGACAGTGCTCGCAGTAAGGGCGTTTTGACAAGAAATGCCGTTTCTCGCAAAAAGTCAAGAATGATGAACCTTTTTAATGCTACATTTAATGCAGCAAAATAACTTTTCTCCATCACTCTTTGGAAATCCAGCTGGTCAAGTTCCGGCTGGTTTTTTTATTTAACAGACTTTAACTAGCAAACTTCAATAAATCAGCCGATAATATAATATGGCAAAAAAAATGACTAAGGCAGATTTAGTAGAAGAAGTTTTTCGAAATACAAATCTCCCTAAAAATGAAATTATTCAAATATCAGACAGTCTTTTAGAAGAAATCAAAAATGCTCTTTGCAATGGAAGTTCAATTGAATTAAGAACCTTTGGTACCTTTGAACTTCGTTTAAGAAAGGGTAGAAAAAATGCCAGAAATCCACGTACAGGTGATATAACTCCTACCGAACCTCATTATGTAGCTGCTTTTCGCTCAGGTAGTGAATTAAAGCAAAAATTATGGAATCTAAAGATTTAAGTAAAACCTCCAAAAAAATCACCATAAAAAATATCCTCAAAAATATTCTTTTAGTACTTGCAGGTGCTTTTCTTTTTGCTTTTTCAAATCCTAATCCAATTATAAAACATGGTTTCCCTTTAGCAGCATGGATAATGTATGTTCCGTTATTTGTCGTTATAAAAAAGAGCTCCTTTAAAAGCTGCTGGTTATATACAGGTCTGTATGGAATGCTTTGTGTAGCGGCTTATGCATGGTGGCTTTTTAATTATGATCCGCTATGTCTTTATATTGCTCTCCCAATTGCATTTTTAGGAACAACACTTCTTGGACTTTTGTTAAAATCGGTAGAAAAACTTTTTATAAAAAATGCATGGCTTGTTCAGTTCTTAATTTTATGTACTTTTGATTATTTAAGAACCTTAGGCTTTCTTGGAATGCATTACGGACTTGCCGCATACACGCAATGGAATGTTCCTGTAATTATTCAAAGTGTAAAGATCATAGGAGCCTATGGCCTTAATGCATTTGTAATTTTTTCTTCTGCACTGATATTTGCATTCTTTTCAAAAATGCAGGACAAGAAAAAATATCTTCATACAATTGTTAGTGATAACAAACTTTATGACGGAGACAGCTATGTAAGCTATGTTTCGGAAAATGAAAAGCTTATGTCTAATGCTTCATTACGAAATCCTTTGATTGGGCTTTGTATATGGGGTGCGCTTTTTTTAGTGATGCTTGTTTTTGGTGCTGTTTCTCTAAAATTTAATGAAAAATATGATACTGTAACTGTAGCCGCAATTCAGCATAATGATAATCCGGAATCAAATGGAATTGAAAATTATAGCGAAAGCCTTCAGCAGCTTATAAAACTCACAGATGAAGCACTTGAAATGAATCCGGAAATTAAAGTTGTTGTATGGCCAGAAACCGCATTTGTTCCTTCTGTAGTTTATCATTCAAATGCAGAAGGTCAATCAGATAGGAAAAAGCTTGCAAATTTCCTGCTTAATTATTTGAATAGCAGAAGTCCGTCATTTATTATTGGAAATCAGCATATTGTAACTAAGCATAATGAAAGTGGAAAAAAATATTATAATTCAGCAATTCTGTTTGAGCACGGTATTGGTGGATTACCTTCTGATAAACAGATTTATTCTAAAATAAAGCTTGTTCCCTTTTCTGAATATTTTCCGTATCAAAAATATTTTCCGCATATTTATAAATCACTTTTAGAAAAAGAAAAATTCTTTTGGACTCCTGGGGAAGAAATAAAGATTTTTGAAACAAACGGCCTGAATATTTATACACCAATTTGTTTTGAAAATACTTTTCCTTATTTGAGTCGCAATGCATATAAAAATGGTGCCCGATGTCTTTTCTGTCTTGCAAACGATTCCTGGGCAAAAAGTGAATCTTGTCAGTATCAGCATTTTGCAATGGCAAGATTTCGTGCTGTAGAAAATCATGTTCCGGTTGTAATAAGCTCAGTTTCTGGTCAGACTGCAATTATAAATCAAAAAGGGCAGATTCTGGCTATGGCAAATCCGTTTACAAAAACTTATGTAACTGGAGAGCTTTCTGTAATTCCAAAGGAACAAAAACCAACTGTTTATAATACAATTGGTGATATTTTTGGGTATGGAGCTGCAATTTTATTGCTCCTTGTGTTGATAATTCGCGGTTTAATTGCTATAATAAAATAAGTTATATGGCAGAACGCACAGAAGCAGGTAAAAAAAATATAACAATTTTTGGCTCGGAAACAGAATTTGAAGGAACATTAGAGTTCAAAGATAGACTTGTAATAACAGGAAAGTTTTCGGGTAAAATAGTAGCTCCAACTGGCGAACTTGAAATTGCAAAAAATGCCACTTGTGATGTTGAGAGTATCGAAGCTTCTTCAATTGTCGTATGTGGTTCTGTTAAAGGAAATATGAATGCATCTGAACGTGTTGAGATTTGTTCAGGAAGCATGGTCGAAAGTGATATTACAACTGCAAGAATAAGAATAGCAAATAATGTTGAATTCAATGGACAGGTAACAATGCTCGAAGAAGAGCCAGATGTTGATATTTTTTCTGTTGCATCTTCAGAATTCAAACAGGCAATGCTCATTCATTCAGAAGTAGTAAAATAATTTGTTTTTTAGTTTTTTTTTATAAATCATATACAATCATGGAGAATTTTTAATGGCAACATTAAGAAGAAAGCGCACTGAAGAAGCATCAGAAGCGCAGGAAGAAAACGTACAGACGTCTTTGGGTCTGGAAGAAGAAACTCAAGCTAAAGAAGAGGTTTCGCAAGACAATCCCGAAAAGGTATTAGTAAGGAAAAAGAGGGTTGTCAAAGTGAAACAAGAGGAGCCTTCAGAACAGTCAGAAGCTCCGGCTGCAGAAACAACAGAACAGCAGCAAAATGAACCTTCAGAAAATGCTTCTGGTTCAGAAAACAATCCTTCCGAAGAACATAACTTCAAAAAAAATCAATCCTATTACAATAATAAAAGAAACGGCATGAACAAAAGAGGCGGTTTTCAGCGTTCATATCCAACTCCAAGTGGAGAAGTATCAGAAGCAATTGCACAGGAAACATCTGCAGCTTCTGAGGATAATGCTAACAAGCCAAGACTTTTGATTAATGATCTTACAATTAAATCAATGCCTGAATTACGTGAAATGGCAATTCAGTATGGATTTACAGCTGATGATCTTGCTCCAATGAAAAAGCAGGATTTGATTTTTGTAATTCTAAAGGCACATACAGAGCATGGTGGAATTATCTTTGCTTCTGGTGCTCTTGAAATTTTGCCAGACGGATATGGCTTCTTGCGTTCACCACAGAACAGCTATTTGCCGGGACCTGATGATATTTATATCAGCCCAAGTCAGATTCGTCTTTTCAATCTTAAAACTGGTGATACTGTATATGGTCAGACTCGTTCTCCAAAAGAAGGTGAAAGATTCTTTGCACTTTTGAGAATTGAAACTGTAAATATGGATGAGCCACGTGTTGCACAGACTCGCGTTCCATTTGAAAACTTAACACCGCTTTATCCTGATGAAAAACTCAGACTCGAAACTGTATCAACAGAAGTTTCTACACGTATCGTAGATTTGTTTGCACCAATTGGTAAAGGACAGCGTCTTTTGATTGTTGCTCCTCCAAAAGCCGGTAAAACAATTTTGATGCAGAAAATTGCAAATGCGATTACTACAAATAATCCGGAAGTATACCTTATCGTGCTTTTGATTGATGAACGTCCTGAGGAAGTTACCGAAATGGAACGCGCAATCAAAGGTGAAGTTATTTCTTCTACATTTGACGAACAGGCAACTCGCCACGTTCAGGTTGCAGAAATGGTACTTGAAAAAGCAAAGCGCCTTGTTGAACATAAGCGTGATGTTGTAATTCTTCTTGACTCAATTACTCGTCTTGCACGTGCCTATAACCAGACAGTTCAAACTTCTGGTAAGGTTTTGTCTGGTGGTGTTGATTCTAACGCACTCTTTAAACCAAAGCGTTTCTTTGGTGCTGCACGTAATGTAGAAGAGGGTGGATCTCTCACAATTATTTCTACAGCACTTATTGAAACTGGTTCAAGAATGGATGAAGTTATTTTTGAAGAGTTCAAGGGAACTGGTAACTCAGAAATTGACCTTGACCGTAAGCTCGCAGAACGTCGTCTCTTCCCGGCTATCAATATTAAAAAATCTGGTACACGTAAGGAAGAGCTTTTGCTCAGCGAAAATGAACTTCAGAAAATTTGGATTTTGCGTAAGGTTCTTAACCCAATGGAAGACGTTGAAATTACAGAGCTTATTCTTGACCGCATGAAGAAATCCAAAACAAATGAAGCCTTCCTGGCCAGCATGAATGCAGGTACTGCTGGTATTGAATAAAATGTCATTGTCGGACTTGACCCGACAATTCATTTTTTTTATAATAATTGCATTAAATTATCTTGTGATATTATTTATATTTTTAGTTGACGGTAGCGGAATGATGGAAGCATTTATGCAAGCCAGGGGCAGCCGGGCGTAATATCGGGCAAGAATATAGGAGTTATACAATGAAAAAGGGAATTCACCCAGATTATCAACTTACAAAGATTACTTGCGTTTGCGGTAATGTAATTGAAACACGTTCAACTGTAAAAGACATTCACGTTGAAATTTGTTCTGCCTGCCACCCATTCTACACTGGAAAGCAGAAGCTCGTAGATACTGCAGGACGTATTGACCGCTTCAACAAGCGCTACGGTATCAAATCAGAAACAAAATAAATTGTTTCTTACCGCATAATAAAAAAGGGAAGTTCAAGCGAGCTTCCCTTTTGTTTTTTAGTATTCATTTCCGTCTTTATCGATCAATGCATATCGGTCAATATCAATTAAGTAGTATGCATTCTGTTTGGCCCACGTAGACCAGAAAACTCCAAAGCCTGTAAAGTTTTCTTCCTGTACAGTATCAAAATAACAGTTATCAATACAGCAAATATATTTTTTTGCTTTTTTATCATAAACATAAATGTCTACAAGATTTTCTTCCGGGCGCTCAGGTAAAAACAGCTTTACGTAAATCTGTTCGTATTTTGTCTGCTTTGGAACAAAAGAAAGCTCCTGATCATTTACAAGCTTTGGCAGGCTTGAAGAAGGCACGGGGTAAGTAAGTGGTTCCTGCGCTTTTGGTTCAGGTTTTGTTTTATCTACATTGTTGGTCGCACAGCTGTAAAAAATCGTTATTAAACAAAGAGAAAAAATCAGGTTTATTATTCGTTTTGTGTTTTTCATATGTAAAATCTCCTTTCTATATTTCAATATAATTCTTTTGTATTCTGGGTAATCTTAAACTCCCACACTTTATGAGGTCTCTTTCCTGTAAAATCATTTGGAATTGTTTTGTCTGTGATGTCTGTGCAGGTAAAGCTTAAGCCTGCTGCAGTTTTTGGCGGAACTTTTGAAACATCAAATTTCAATCGCTCAGAGTTTGTAGAAAAATAAAGAGTTCCATCCGGTGAAAGAATATTAAGACAATCCTTTACAAGCTGAGGCCAGTCTTTGTTAATATCAAGAACATCTGTTGTTGTTTTGCTGTTGCTGAAAGTTGGCGGGTCAAGAATAATTATGTCATATAATTCTTCGGGAGCAAGCTTTCCAGATTTTGCGGCAACCGCTTTTTCCTGTAAAAATCGCATACAGTCGGCTTTTGTGTAAATATATTTGTTTTTGTCAGAAAATCCGTTTAGAGTCATGTTTTCTTTTGACCAGGTAAGATATGTATTTGATAGATCAACAGATTCTACATAGCGTGCATTTCCCTGTGCAGCATAAACCGAAAAGCTTGAAGTGTAGCAGAATAAATTTAAAACGCGCTTTTTACCTGCAGTGTCGCGTACTGTAGAACGGAGAGGGCGATGATCAAAAAATAATCCCGTATCAAGATATGTTGTAAGATCTACGCGGAAAAGCTGCCCCTGTTCCTGAACAAGGCCTTGAAGACTTATATCAGTTTTTTGATACTGATTATCATCCTTGTGGCTTTTGTGACCGCGCATTTTTTTAATTATATTTTCTTTTTGAATTCCAAGAACATCAGCAGTAACATTGGCCATTGAATCAAACCAGAGTTCTTCTTCGTTTTCATCCTTCTGGTATGGGCGTTCGTATAAATATAAAACTGCGTATGTGCGTTCTTTAATGCTCTGTTCAACAGTCGGGTCGTTTGCGCTAAGGCGTGTATTCTGATCACTTAAAAAACGTGCGGCTTCAACTGGAGAGTCAATTTCGCCTGGTAAAAATTCATATAAATCAAGGCTGACTGGAACTTCGGGAATATCTCTGTCGTAAAGTCTGTAGCAGCTTATACGGTTTTTGCGTGCCCATTTACGAAGCTCCTTGTATTTCTTTTTAAGTCTGTTTGAAAAAAGCTCTGCCTGATACTGTGTTTTGGAATTTGAATCATTCATATAAAACAGTATATCATTTTTGCATATATGGAACAATTCATAAAAAAGTGGTATACTACAATTTATGACAGCGACTGAAAAATATCTTGCAATGAACAATGAATTCTGTCGTCTTAGAGATGCAATCTATAATCCGGATGTGGAAGAAGCAGACGAAGATGAGAAGGTTCAACAAAGTGTTGAAATGGCTCTTGGTGTACTTTGCCAGTATCTTGATTATTATAAAGAAATAAACGACGTGCATACGCGTCCAAAATCACAAGAGTAAAGGAAGTGAGGTTTATTATGAAAAAATTCTTTTCAATTTTGTTGAGCATTATTTTTGCTCTTTGTCTGCTGGCAACATTGTTGCTTGGTGTAGTACGCAATAATTTCAGCGTATCAAAAATTACAGAACTTGTAGGACAGGTTTTTAAGACAGCACAGGCTCCAGTAATTCAGTTTGAAGACGATGGTCTTTTTTATCCGGAACAGAAAGTTGTAACATTGGCTCAGTTTGAAGGCTATGACCTTGGTGATTTTGACATGAGCTCAATTGACCTTACAAATATGGATGTTAATTCAATTGTTCAGTCATATCTTGAAGCAAATGATATTGATGTTGATCCTGCTGTTGTTGCAGAAATCCTAGCTTCTCCTGATATCACAGAAACAGTTAATCAGTATGCAGATCAGGTTATTAATTACATGACTGGTGCTTCTGATGAAATTAATATTGAACCAGAACAGCTTACAAAGGTTGTAAATAAAGCTATTGATAAGTACGAGGAAAAAACTGGTGAAGTTATTGATCGTACAGGTCTTGATGAAGCAATTTCTACAAACGTAGAAGCAATGGTTCCAGAGCTTACAGCAACTTTGGATTCTGCAAAGGAAGAAAATGCCGAAGTATTTGAAGCAATCAAAATTGTAAATACAATTCTTTCTTTGAAGGTATTCATTATTGCAATTGTAGTTTGTGTTGTTCTTGCACTCATTGTATTCCTCATCAATATGAATATTTTTGTATGCTTTAAGTATATTTCAATTCCAGCAATTATTGATGGTCTTTTGATTTTCATTGGAGCTCTTGTTGCTGCCGGAATAGTTCCTTCAATTCTTAAAGGAGTTCTTGCCGATAACCAGCTTCCTGCTGCAATTTATGACATTGTAATTGTTTATTTGAGTACAGTATTCTTCCAGTTAAAAATCTGCGGAATTGTTACTACAATTCTTGGTGTAATTCTCTGCGTTCTTGGATTTATGCTTGGTAAGAAAAAGGTTGCAGAAGAAAAAGCAGCACCACAGGCTGTACCAGAAACTACACAAGAATAAATAAAGGATATTTATGGATTTTACAGAATTTAGTCTCGATGAAAGACTTTTAAAAGGAATAGAAGCCGCAGGTTATGTTAATTGTACGCCGGTTCAGGAACAGGTAATTAAGGCTTCTATGAAAGAAGGATCAAAGGGTCCTGATTTGTATGTTCAGTCTCAGACTGGAACTGGTAAAACTGCTGCATATCTTATTGCAGTAATCAGCGGAATGCTCAAACCTGAAAATGCCGGTAAAAAATGTTTGATTCTTGCTCCTACACGTGAGCTTGCTGTTCAGATTGAAGAAGAAGCAAAGGTTTTAGTTGGAACAAGTGGTCTTAAAGCATTTTCTGTTTATGGTGGTGTAGGCTACGAAAAGCAGATTGCTACACTTAAGAAAGGCGTAGACATTGTAATTGGAACTCCTGGTCGTGTAATTGATTTGCAGGAAGGCGGAAACTTAGATTTAAGTAATTCTCATTTCTGTGTTATTGATGAAGCTGACCGCATGTTTGATATGGGCTTTTATGATGATCTTCGTAAGATTCTTAAATGCCTTCCAGAAGCAGAAACCCGTCAGACAATGCTTTTCTCTGCAACACTCAATACTTATGTAAAGAATCTTGCATGGGAATATACACGCGACCCGATTGAAATCACAATTGAAGCAGAAAACATTACAGTAAGCGAAATTACACAGGAGCTTTTGCACGTTTCAAGTGATGAAAAAATGAAACTCCTTGTTGGAATCTTAAAGCATGAGAATCCGGAAAGTGCAATTATCTTCTGTAATACAAAACGTTCCTGCGAAGTTATTGCAAAACGTCTTGTAATAAACGAAATCAAAGCTGAGTTTATGATTGGAGATCTTCCTCAGTCTAAACGTCTTGCAATTTTAAATAAGTTCAAGGCTGGCGAAATTAAGATTCTTGTTGCTACAGATGTTGCTGCCCGTGGTATTGATGTTGATGATCTTGCAATGGTAATTAACTACGATCTTCCTGTAGAAGCAGAAAATTATGTTCACAGAATTGGTCGTACAGCACGTGCAGGAAAATCTGGAAAGGCATACACCTTCTGTTCTGAACAGGATGTTTATAATCTTCCTGCCATTGAACGCTATATTGAAATGCAGATTCCTGCTACTGTTGCTTATCCTGAACAGATGGAAGAAGATAAATCTGCAGGTATCTTTATTAAAACAGAAAACTGGCGTGGTGATGATGAACTTGATAACCGCCATGGATACCGCAAGGGCCGTGATGGTGATATTCATAACCGTGGTAGAGACAATAAATCTCGAAATGGTAAATATTCCGGAAAGCCTGATTACAAGAAAAAGTCTGACGGTTATAAGAAAGACGGCTACAACAAGGGCGACTACAAAAAGAATGGTTACAACGATTACAAGAAAAATAACCGTAAGCCATACATTGATCCAGAAAAACTGGCAGGCCTTTCTTACGAAGAGCGCATGAAGCTCTATAAGGATGCTTACAAAAATAACAGCTACAAAAAAGATAATTACAATCAGAAAGGTAATTATCAGAAGAATGATTATAAAAAGAATAACTATAAGGGCGGTCAGAAAAAGTATGATAATTCTAACAGAAAGCCAGCTCCACAAGAGAAGAAGACTTTCTGGCAGAAAGTAAAAGCATTCTTTGGAAGATAGAACTTATAAAAGTTTTTCTTCAAGCCAGTGTGCAACTCCGTCTTCTTCATTAGAAGGACAAGTGCCGCTGGCTATTTTTTTTACATCGTCAATTGCGTTGTCCATTGCAATTCCGTATCCGCAAAGCTTGAGCATTCCTATATCACTAAAGTCATCACCAAAAGCGGCTATTTGTTCCAATGGAATATTAATTGCTTTACTAAGCTCTGTAATTCCTTTTTCTTTTGTGGCATCTTTGAGAGTCATCTTGTACCATGGGATATCAGAGAAGGGAAGGTAGTCTATTCTATCTGGCCCGATGCTTGCAGCAATCTGGATGATCTTGTCCTGGTCCAGTGTTTCAATACACATTTTCATTGCAGGTTCTCGGAAATCTAAAAAGTCATCGAAAGTCCAGAACTTATCGCCAAGCTCTTCTTTTGAGTTTGAATATAGCCCCGTTTCGTTGTCTGCAGAAATAATTGCATCAGGACCAATGATTTTAAATGTAGCTTCAATAAGTGTGCGAACTTCTTCAACAGAAAACTGGCAGGAATAAATCTTCTTCTCTCCAAGCCGAACCATGCCGCCACCATTAGTAATACAAATATCCGGCTCAATCCCATCCAGAAATTTCACCGCATTCACATAAGCCCGAGAAGTACAGATCCCAAACAGAATCCCTTTTTCCTGTAATTTTTTGATTGTTTGTTTAGAATATTCAGAAATAGATTTGTCGTTGTGAAATAAGGTTCCATCCAAATCCACAAGAACTAAAGATATATTTTCCATAATCAATTATGGAGAAAAGATTGATTTTTGGCAAGATGTCTTATTTGTTATATCTGCTGTATTCATCTTAAAAAAATGCGGAAGCCGAATTCAGAATGGCAAAAATGCTCTACACTGCTGCCGCGCAAGCGGCAACGTATATAATTACAAGGCAGTGTAGCGCATAGGCGGTGAACCGCCGGTTTTGACATTCGGAACTTCGGCTGGAAGCATTTTTTTACACATGAATGCATCTAATTAAATAAATAAGGTATGTTGCCCAAACTTCATTTTTCAGTTAAATTGATTCATGAAAAATATATATTAAGGACTTTTAGATGATTACAGTTAGCGACGTTAGTGTTTCATTCAGCGAAAAACCACTTTTTAAGGATGTAAATCTCAAATTCAATAAAGGAAACTGTTACGGAATTACCGGTGCCAATGGCGCAGGTAAATCTACTTTTTTGAAGCTGCTTTCAGGCGAACTTGAAAAAGACTCCGGTGAAATATTCATGACCCCTGGCGAACGAATGGCTGTATTAAAGCAGGACCACTTTGCTTATGATGAATATTCTGTAAAAGATACAGTTATGATGGGTTATCCACGACTTTATGAAGTTTCAAAGGCACGCGATGAAATTTATGCAAAATCAGATTTTACAGAAGAAGACGGAATTAAATCTGCAGAGCTCGAAGCAGAATTTGGTGAACTTGGTGGTTACGAAGCAGAAAATCAGATTGAACAGATGCTCAGCGGTCTTGGTCTTGAAGAAGAACATCACGATAAAATGATGAGCGAGCTTGATGAAGGTCAGAAGGTTCGCGTACTTCTTGCACAGGCAATCTACGGTAACCCAGATGCTCTTATCCTCGACGAACCTACAAACGGTCTTGATATTGAATCAATCACCTGGCTTGAAAACTTCCTTTTGGATTTTGAAAATACAGTAATTGTTGTTTCACACGACCGTCACTTTTTGAATACAGTTTGTACATATATCTGCGATATCGACTTTGGAAAAATCACACAGTTCAGCGGTAACTACGACTTCTGGTATCAGATGACACAGGTTATGCAGCGCCAGGCACATGATCAGCAGAAAAAGACAGAAGAAAAAATGAAGGATTTGCGTGAATTCATTCTTCGATTCTCTTCAAACGCTTCAAAAGCAAAGCAGGCAACTAGCCGCAAAAAGATTTACGATAAGCTTGCCGACAGTCTTGAAGACATCCCGGTTTCAACCCGTAAGTTCCCTTATGTAAACTTTAAGGCCGACCGCGAAATTGGAAACAATGTTCTTGAAATTAAAAAACTCAACTACAAAGATGCAGACGGCAACGAACTTCTTAAAGATTTCAGCCTTGTTGTAAACCGCACAGACAAAATAGCATTTGTTGGTATTGAACACAATTCAGTTACAGCACTTTTTGATATTATCAATGGAGTTAAAAAGCCTGATAGCGGTGAGTTCTTCTGGGGACAGACAACAAGTCAGACATATCTTCCACGTGATAATTCTGATAACTTTGATAACGATATGAATATTACAGAGTGGCTTAAGCAGTATTCAAAGGAACAGGACGACTCTTATGTTCGCGGCTTCCTGGGAAGAATGCTCTTTAGCGGTGATGAATCTCTCAAAAAAGTAAAGGTTCTTTCGGGAGGAGAAAAGGTTCGCTGTATGCTCAGTAAGCTCATGTTAAGTGGCGCTAACTGTATTACAATGGATGATCCTACAAACCACCTTGACCTTGAAGCAATTCAGTCACTCAACGAAGGTTTGATTGCATTCCCTGGAGTTCTTTTGTTCAGTTCACACGACCACGAGTTCATTCAGTCTATTGCAAATCGTATTGTAGAAATCACTCCAAACGGAATTATTGACCGCATGATGAGTTTTGATGATTACATTACTGACCCTCAAGTTACAGAGCTTCGCAAAAAGCTCTACGAAGGAACTGGCAAAAAGATTAAGTATAGAGTTTAAATCTTAAGGCTATCCAAAAAATTACTAAGCATATCATGAGCCTCTTCCTGGGTAAATTCCTTTGGTTCATGATATTCAATAAGGTTCTGCGGAATCTCATCTAAGAAACGACTTGGTATGCAATCATTAATCATATTAAGTCGTTTTCTTTTTTGGCATGAAGTTAAGAAAAGCTTGTCGCGGGCACGAGTAATTGCAACATAAAAAAGACGTCTCTCTTCTTCAACATCTCCACCATTTTCTTCAACAGAGCGTGCATGAGGAATAAGGCCTTCTTCACAACCCGCAATAAATACAACAGGAAACTCAAGCCCTTTTGATGCATGAATTGTCATAAGGTTTACTTTTCCTTTGTCATTTTCATCATCACCGTTGTCACGTTCCATAAGTGTAATGCGGTTTAAGTAATTAAAAATACTCGGGTTATCGTTGTCCGGATCTTTTTCCCAGGTGTCAATTGAATTTAAAAGACTTTCAATATTCATAAGCTTAAAGCGAACTGCTTTTTCACTTTTTGAAAATTCGCCAATAAGATAATCCTTGTATTCAATATCTTCAACCATCTGACGAACCTTGTTGCTCAATCCGTGCCCGCTAAGAATATTCTGCCTTTGGGTTTCTATAAGTTTCATAAACTCAGACAAATCTTCTTTGATGGCATCGTTAGCAGGAGAGCCCGGACGGTTTATAAGAGAATCCATTGCGTTCCACATTGTGCAGCCATTAAGCTTTGCTTCATCATTCAAAAGCTGGATTGTCGCACGGCCAATTCCACGACGCGGAGTATTGATTATGCGGATTAAGTTTATATCATCATCATGGTTTGCAATTACGCGAAGATAACTTATAACATCTTTAATTTCTTTTCGTTCAAAAAATGAAGTACCACCGCTCATTGTATATGGGATATTATTTTCAAGGAATGCTTCTTCCAAAACTCGTCCCTGAGTATTAGCACGCATAAGAACACCAAACTCATCATATTTTCTGTGTTCTTCCATTGCAATTCCAAGAATGCTTTCTGCAATAAAGTTTGCTTCATCAGTTTCATTTTGAGGTAAGAAGACTTCAATTGGTTTACCGCCGCCGTTTCCGCTCCAGAGCTTTTTATCCTTGCGGTTTGTATTGTGAGAAATTACACCGTTAGCAGCTTCAAGAATTGTTTCTGTAGAACGGTAATTCTGTTCAAGACGGATTTCTGTTACGTCAAAATCATGCTCAAAATTGATTATGTTCTGGTAGTCGGCACCACGCCAGCTGTAAATACTCTGGTCGTCATCTCCTACAACTGCAACGTTTTTATCTGCAAGAAGATGCATCATTTCGTACTGCTGATGGCTTGTATCCTGAAACTCATCAACCATTATGTATTTATAGCGTTCTCGATAGCGCGCAAGAACATCAGGATTTTCGCGGAAAAGCTTAATTGGAAGAACAATCAGATCATCAAAATCAACAGCGTTATAAAGCTGAAGTCCTTCCTGGTAAAGCTCATACAATGGCTTATACATATCATTTGCAGTTTCCCAGTTTTTGCGGCCTGTTTTTATATTAGAAATAAGGTTGCTGATTGTGTAAATATCCATTGCTTCCGGACTGAACTTAAGCTCACGTCCACATTCTTTTATAAGAGCAATACGGTCTGTTTCATCATAAATAGAAAAGTTTTCACGCCAGCCAAGCTTTGTGATTTCCTGACGAAGGATTTTTACACCAAAAGCATGGAACGTTGAGATTGTAAGATTCTGCAGCTTTTTTTGAGTAAGGCCTTTAATTCGGTCTGCCATTTCTTTTGCTGCTTTGTTTGTAAAGGTCAGGGCAAGAATCTGGCTTTGAGGAATACCTTTATCGAGCATATGAGCAATTCTAAAAGTAATTACGCGTGTTTTACCACTTCCGGCGCCTGCAATAATAAGAATTGCACCTTCTGTAGTTGTAACTTCTTTGAATTGTTCGGGATTTAATTCGTTTTTCAGGGATTCCAAATCGAGCATGAACGTAATATATCACATTGAAGTTAATTTTTCTATTATGTATAATACAATTAATAAGGAATTTTATATGAATACTACTGTATCTTCTTTTTTAATGAAACATAATTTTGTAAACCATATTGATGTACTTTCGCTTGCTCAGGGCATCCTTGACGACATGCGCAAAGGTCTTAAAAAACAGGGTTCTGATCAGGATATGATCCGCACCTTCTGTAATCCACCTAAGAATACTGCAAAAAATCAGAGTGTAATTGTAATTGATGCTGGTGGAACAAACTTCCGTTCATGTCTTGTTACTTTTGACGACGCTGGAAACCCAACAATAAGTGATATGGAAAAAACACGCATGCCTGGTGTTGAACGCGAGCTTAGCCGTAAAGAGTTTTTTGAGCAGTTTGCAGTAAACCTTGAACACCTTAAGAATAAATCTGACCGCATTGGATTTTGTTTTTCATATCCTATGGAAATTCAGGAAAATGGAGACGGAATCCTTCTTGGTTTTTCAAAAGAAGTAAAAGCTCCTGAAGTTGTAGGCTGTAAAGTAGGTGAGTGCCTTAAGGCTGCACTTGCAGAACACGGCTGGAATACAATTAACCGTATTACTATGTGTAATGATACGGTTTCTGCTTTGCTTGCAGGTGCTGCATGTGCCGGAGAAGCTCACAGATATTCATCATATATCGGTTATATTCTTGGAACTGGTATGAATGCCGCTTATTTACAGCCAGACTGTGATTGCTGCGGTATAGAAAAGCAGATTGTTGTTTGCGAAAGCGGAAAATATCGCAGTGTTGTACGCTCTGATTTTG
Organism: Treponema sp.; assembly: GCA_045224915.1. Taxonomy (GTDB): domain Bacteria; phylum Spirochaetota; class Spirochaetia; order Treponematales; family Treponemataceae; genus Treponema_D. The sequence goes on along the minus strand of JBGVAV010000133.1, from coordinate 7,084 downwards.
ATATTGAGTTTGATAAAACTACTGTGAAACCTGGTTCATTCTTCCTTGAAAAACAGTGTTCTGGTGCGTATCTTGGCCCAGTTTCTACAATAATTTTGCAGACTGCCGCTCGCGAAGGCATTTTTAGTGACGGAGTTTCAAAAGCCTTGCTTGCACTTTCAGAACCGCTCACTCTTATAGAAATGGATAAGTTCCTTCACGGACCTTTCAATAAGGACTGTATCCTTGGAAAAATTGCCTGCGAAGCTGCAACCGACGCCGACCTTGATATTATGTACCAGCTTCTCGATGCTGTAGCAGAGCGTTCTGCACGCTGTTCAGCCGCAATTCTTACAGCTTGTGCAATTCAGACTGGTGCAGGAAAGAATGCTGCAAACCCAATCTGTATTTTGTGTAACGGAACAACCTTCTACAAAACATGGATGGTTCGTGAACGCACAGCCGCATATCTTGATGAGATTTTGACAAACAAATTGGGCATCCATTGGGAAATCGTTTCTGCCGAAAACGATATAACCCTTGGAACTTCAATTGCAGGACTTATAGAATAGAAATAGTAAATGAAAATCTATTTGATAGATTTTCATTTCTATGTTATAATTGTTAATAATGCTATGTGAGGGGAAGCATGTCATTTAAACAAAGCTTTGGAAAATCTTTTGTCCTTATTCTTATTATAATCATTCTGGTTATTGGCGGACTCTTGTGGTTCGATTATCTTGGAATTGTCCGTGTAAAAAATGTCTTTTCACCAGTTTATAAACTCATGGGAAAAGACGTACAAACCTCACAAACTGCTACTCAATCAAAACCCCTCGTTGCAAATCTTGATGAAGACCGTCTGAACAAACAAAAACAGGCAATTGACATTCGAATTGAAGAGCTCGATAAGCGCGAAACAGAGCTGGAAGAGTCAGAAACTAAAAATGCCCAGATTGCTGCTGAACTTGCCGAACGTGAAAAAAATCAAGAAGAACGTGAAAAAACATTTAACTTGACCGTAAAAAAATACGATGATAAAGAAGTAAACATTGAACAGATTGCTAATAATCTGAACGGTATGAGACCGGAAGCTGCCGTTGCCATTCTTGTTGCTATGGATGATCAGGTTGTAATTGACGTCCTGCGCAAGGTAGAAGAGATAGCAAAGGAAAACGGATCCTCTTCTATGGGTTCCTACTGGCTTTCTTTAATGCCATCTGACCGGGCTGCAGAAATACAGCGGAAGATGCTAAGTAAACCGGAGTCCCTGGAATAACCGCTCAATCTGGCAATCCTTCAATTTTGTTTACAACCAGGAGGATTGCCAATGCAGGCAATTATTTCGGATATCATCGTAAACCAGTCCGCACAAAACGGAAATTTACAAGTATCCCAATTAATTCAAGATAATTCCTCTCTTCAGACCTCTTTTAAGGACATGCTTTATGCGTTTAACTCGCAGCAGGCCGATGCTCCAGAAAAAGAAAGCTCTCTTAAAACATCTTATGATGATAAAAATCTTCAGGATGTTTCTCAGCCTGTAAATGAAAACAAAAATCAGGTTGCAGAAAAAGATGAAGACAATAAGGATGTTTTATCTGCAAAAGAAAAACAGAATCAAAAACAAAATGTTTCTGCAAGTCATGATAAGTCTGAAAAACAGGTAGAGGATACAGGCAAGAAAAATCCTTTGGCAAAAGAAGCTGGAACTGTTCCAAAGCTGCTTAATAATGAAAAGTTAGAAACAGCACAAGCTAAGGATTCAAAAAAGGCTGAAGATAATCCAAAAATCAAGAATCTTGCAGATAGAAATAAACTGCAAAAAAATCCTGATGACAAAAATCTTAATGCCTTAAACAATGAAGAACTTGCCGATTTAACTAAGGCTCAGGAAAACAACGCTGCTTTACAGAATGCTTTATCAAACAAAGTTTCAAAATCAGAAGGTAATGTAGAAGCAAAAGATTTGAACAAAGAAAATGCTCTTGAAATTGATTCAAATGTTTCTTTGTCAGACAATCATGATACTTTTAGCCAAAACAAGCTTTCTGCTGATGAAAAAGTTTTTGCCCTTGATAAAGAAGGTAAAATTGTTGTTCATGATCAGCGAACTGTAATTGCAGATGAAGATAAACCTGTAGAAAAAAGCAATTCTAAAGGTCAGGTTCAGCTTAAACTTGACAATCAGAATAATGCAACAATTACAATGGAGCTTGCAGAACAGAATGTTACAGAAAACGTTCTTTCTCTTGATAATCAGACTGCTGCCAGTGATGGTTCAAACTTCCAGGCAATGCTTTCTAATCAGATTCAGGCAAATGCACCTGAGTTTGTAAAAGCCGGCTCTCTTGTTCTGCAGGATAATAATAAAGGAACAATTAATCTTGTACTTCATCCGGATGATCTTGGAAATGTAAAGATTCATCTTTCTATGGATGGCAAGACAATCAGTGCACATATTACCGTTAATACTAAGGAAGCTCTGGAAGTATTTAAAGACAATGCCCAGACTTTAAGGGAGGCCTTTGCAAAGAATGGTTATGAGACTGCAAACTTTGATGTTTCTTATAATGGAAACTCAAATGGTGGTCAGAATCAGAATTTCGAAGGAAGGTATGACGGAAATGAATATTGGGCAAGGAAAGCATACAGCGAGTACTTGGGTGGGGAAGACGACGGATATATTCAGAATGTTGCAGATTCTACGCTGAATTCTGAATATTCAATTAACATTGTTGCTTAAGGTGTCGATAGATACCTTAGACAACAATAATGTGTAAAAGGAGAAGTGATGGAAACTCTAAACACGGTAATGTCTGCTGGAGAAAAAGCAAAGGTCGATCAGGCAGTTGATTTTTATAACAAGCAGAACAAAACAAATGAAAGAGTTGCGTCAAACGAGCTTGGAAAAGATGATTTTCTTAAGCTATTGATTACGCAGCTACAGAACCAGGATCCAACAGAGCCTATGGAGAATCAGGAATTTATAGCCCAGATGGCTCAGTTCAGTTCGTTGGAACAGATGACAAACATGAGTACTTCATTTGCTAAGATGGCTTCATTTATTTCGAGCCAGGAAGCAGCAAATACTCTTGGTAAAACAGTTGAATTGAATGTGGGAGATACAACCACTAGAGGAATTGTGGAAGGGGCAACCAGAGGGGATAATCCACAGATTCTTGTAAACGGTATGTACTACACTTTAGATAAAATAGCAGCGGTTTACGCTAACTAACAAAAAGGATTTAAACAAAAAAAGGAAGGTAAAGCCTTATGATGAGATCACTTTATTCTGGTGTTTCAGGGTTGCAGAATCATCAGACAAGAATGGACGTAATTGGTAACAACATCTCGAACGTTAACACTATTGGTTTTAAGAGGGGACGTGTTAACTTTCAGGATATGATTAGCCAGCAGATGCAGGGTGCCGCAAAGCCAACAGATGAGCTTGGTGGTGTTAACCCTAAAGAAGTTGGACTTGGTATGACAGTTGCTGCCATTGACAATATCTTTAATCAGGGTAACCTGCAGTCAACAGGTGTATCTACTGATATTGCCATTCAGGGAAACGGATTCTTTATATTAAAGAGTGGGGAGGAATCTTTTTATACAAGAGCCGGTGCATTCAGTCTTGATACAGACGGAACACTTGTTAATCCTGCAAATGGTATGCGCGTTCAGGGTTGGATGGCAGAAGAAGTAAACGGTCAGATGCTTGTAAGCACAGCCGCAACTCCAACTGATTTGACAATTCCTGTTGGTGCAAAGGATCCTGCAAAAGCTACAGAAAATGTACTTTTTGCATGTAACTTGAATAAGACAACTCCAGAGATTACAGACGGAGCCAGCTTAGAAGATATCCGCAAGGGAACATGGGGAACAGAGCAGGAAATCTACGACAGCTTCGGTAACAAGCATTTGCTTTCTGTATCATTCCAGAGAGTACCTGGAAATCCAAACCAGTGGCAGGCTACAGTAAATGTAGACGAAGACAATGCTGATTTTACACAGACACGCATTGGTCTTGGAACAACAGACGGAGTTGAAAATACATTCATCGTTCAGTTTGATAACATGGGGGCCTTGCAGTCAGTAACAGACAGCGCAGGAAATGTTTCAAATGATTTTGGTCAGATTGAACTTATGACTTCTTTCACAGTTCCAGAATCAAATGATGAAGCTGATGGAACACCTCATCGTCAGACATTGAACATTAATCTTGGTACAATCGGAAGCTTCGAAAATACAATCACACAGTCTGCTTCTAAGTCTACAACAAAAGCTTTCTACCAGGACGGATATACACTTGGATATCTAGATACATTCAAGATTGACTCAAGTGGTGTAATCACAGGTGTTTATTCAAACGGTACAAACAGAACAATTGGTCAGATTGCATTGGCAACATTTGCAAATGACCGTGGTCTTGAAAAAGCCGGAGACAGTACTTTTGTTGAATCTAACAACTCTGGTATGGCCAGAATAGGGGAATCTGGTGTAGCAGGAAAAGGTACTTTGATGGCTGGTGCTTTGGAAATGTCAAACGTTGATTTGTCAGAACAGCTGACAGATATGATTGTAACCCAGAGAGGTTTCCAGTCTAACGCAAAGACAATTACAACAGCAGATACATTGCTTGAAACAGTGTTGAGCTTGAAGCGCTAATCCTGACCAGGTAATTAAGTAGAAATAATTTGGCCCCTGTCGGTAATCCATCAACCGGCAGGGGCTTTTTTTCACCTCGTCATTGCGAGGAGCGCAGCGACGAAGCAATCCACAACTATTCTTTGTGAAATGGTTTCAAAATCTCCACAATCTCTGTCTTCTTAAACAGCGTAGCATAACCATATGCACTCATACCCATCTGGTCTTTAATATCAGGGTCGGCACCATTTTTGGCAAGGATTTCGCAGATTTTTACGCGGTCTGCACCTACTGCAAGGACAAGATTTGACTGACCTTCCTTGCTGATTGTATTCAAATCAGCACCTTTTTCTATAAGGAGCTTTGTAATTTCATAATTACCGCGCCATACTGCATCCATAACGGCAGTATATCCACGGTCTTCAGAAACAGCATTTATTTCAGCTCCGGCATTGAGCAGCTTCTTTACAAAATCTTCGTTGTCATTACGAACAGCAAGATTTAAGATTGGAGTACCAAAATCATCGCGGGCATTTGGATCAATCTGAGCTTCTATAAAGAGATTACAAATTTCAGTTTTATTCTTAGAAAGATACTGACCAAAACAGTCGGCAGTAAAAGGAATACCACGAATCATAAGCTCCTTTTTAGCCATACGCTTGTTGTTTGTATCAAGAATCTTTGTATATTGCTTTTTGAGGTAAGAAATAATTTTTGCTTCACCATTCTGGAATTGAACGCCTTCATTTGTAAAAAGCGTATGGTAAGCCAGCATCCTGTCATTAGTGATTACAGGTGTATTATTTGCAAAAAGATAACCAACAATACTAGAAAGCATAGTTGATTCTTCCGGACTTTTGAAAGTTTTTGGATCAGAATAAATCACGCAAAGTGAAAGATTATCTAAACAAGTTCTTATATTTATAACGCTTTCTTCCTGAAAATCGCAGGTAAGAATTAAAGCACCTTCTTCTTCTTTTTTAATTTCCTCAATCATTTTAGAGAGAAAAACTACGTCGTTACTCATTAATAGAAAATTCATACATAATATTATAAATGCAGAAGGGGATTTTAACAAGTGGAAAGAAAAGTATATGATGCAAAAGAATAAAATCCCTAGTGAACAAATCCTCGATAGCGCATTTTGCTCATGAAGCGCACTAGGGGGCACGGGGGAATTAAAGCTGAAACAGCTTATAAATAATTAAACTATAACTATCCGTATAAAATTCTATCAAAATCAATTATTCTGTGGTATTATAAGTAAATAAGTATTTATATAAATATTTTATAATGATATTTTTTGTCAGGATAAAATTCTTATATAGGATACATATAATTAATGTTATGTGGACGCCCACACTGGGGCGCTTTTGGAGAAAAAATGAAAAAGATTATTTGTTTAATAATGGCAGAGAAGAAAAATTTTATGAAAAGAAAACACTTAATTGCATTATTTGTTATTCCCTTTTTATTTGGGGCATGCAGCAAAAATTCCAAAAATGTTGAGCAAAACAATTCAAATGAGAATAGTATTACGCAGGTAGAATCTGTCCAGCCAGAAGATGTAATTGAAACATCAGTTTCTGGAGAAATTGAAGAAGAAACTGTAGAAGAAAGAAATAAAGTGATATTAACAGGAGAAGAAAATACCTTTGATGTTTCAACAGTAAATGTCAATGATATTATTCCTCCACCAGACAGAAATAATATAACTCAATCTACAGCAAAGGGTTTATTAACACCATTACCTTTTACAAAAGTTTATTTAGAACCAAATGAAGAATCATTAGTTATTGACTATGCTTTGTCGATAGAAGCTGCAGAAGAATATACTCTTTCCAGCGATAATCCGGACTTTTATATGGTTACTTTCCCAGATATGGAAACTCATCCAAAGATTCAGGGATATATTAACGCTAAAGATGTTCTGCTTGATTGTAAATATGCATTTACAATTGATGATGCTGTTGTTACAAATGAAAATGGAGAAGCCACTGAAGAAATACTTCCAGCTCATACTTTAGTAGCATGGCAGGAAGATAAAGATGATGTTTCAGTTATTTACAAATTTGATGATAAAAGCATGGAGCAGATTTTTATCAAAAAAGATAATCTTTGTGATGATTATTATGATTGTAAAACTATTTATAAATATAATTATCTTAAAGTACTAAAAGAAATAGAAGATCCTCTTTTATATAACCTGTATAAGGAAACAGTTTGTTGTGAAACATCTCTAGTACCAGCAGTTAGAAAATCATCTACAGGACTTGTAAGGAAAGAATTTAAAACTTTTGTTGCAATTAGCAATCAGCCATATAAATATGTAAAGGAAGACTGGTTTTTATCTGATAATAAAAATCTTAAAGAAGATATAGAAAAACTTGAAGCCTATAAACAAAGTCATAGTAATAATAAATATTATTGGGAATGGGGTATTTTTGATAAACCTGCG
>JBGVAV010000132.1:0-6564 GCA_045224915.1 Treponema sp. | reverse complement strand
GAAACAGCAAAGCTTGAAGAGTTCTTTAATGAAAAGCTTGCAATCCTTGGTCTAAATAAAAAGGAAATTGCAGACTTTAATGAATTCTGGATTGCCGAAATCAACAAGGAATCAAAGCCTTATACCTTCATTACTTTCAATTCGGAAAAGAAAATCAATGAAGAAGCACCTCTCACAATTTCTCCAAAACCAGATTCTGTAATTCGCGTATACTTTGATCATATTGGTCTTGATGAACCAATTGAAACAAAAGAACAGACACTTACTCCAGCAGCTAGAAGCGGATTTGCAGTAGTAGAATGGGGTGGTAGAAAATATAAATGAACAGAAGCAAATTGTTATTATCATGATGATATAAATATGTGGAAGCACATTTTTGGCATGGCTAAGCCTTATGTGCTTCCACAAGGCTTCCCTTCATCTGTAATTCTTCCTCATCACGATATTACCGAACAGCAATTAAACAGTTTTTACAGTGCTCTTTCTTTGCTAGAACAAAAGCCTTCTGTAATTGTTATGCTTTGCACAGATCATTTTGAGCAAGGTAAAAAAAATATAACCGCACCTGTTAATACATACTGGCATACTGCTGATGGTGATTTGTTTGTAGATGAAGCTTTATTATCTAAAATAGTAAATGACCCGTTAGTTAAAGATAACATTTCTTTACAAAATGAATTTTGGAAACAGGAGCATGGAATCTTTATTCACGCTCCATATATAAAGCATTATTTTCCAGAATTAAAATTTGTTCCAATCTTATTAAAAGGTTTTTCAAGCGACCAGGATTTTGAAGAATATAAGACACTTGCGAAAGTTCTTGCAAGTGTTCTCCCTGAAGATGCCTTAGTGGTTGCGTCAATTGATTTATCGCACTATCAGATTCCTGTATGGACAGACATTCATGATGTTGTAACAGAAAATACAATCCAGAATATGGAAAGTCCGAGACATATTGAAATTGACAGTCCTGAAAGCATGACTTGTCTTTTTGAATATAATTATGAAAGAGGGTATACAACACCTGTTCTTATAAATAAAACTTCGACATACGATTTTATACCTCAAGAAAAAGTTGTGTGTACTTCGCATCAATACTGGACTTTTTATAAATCTCAAAGCCTTTCGCAAACACAAATTGATGATTATAAAAAGAAAGCGCTTGATAATGGCCAGCGTATAAACCAGGTTGATTATGAAAATGAATTGAATCAGACAATTCTTTTACTTGGAAGCGGGGACATGAACGAAGGCGTAAGAGATTACTGGTATTGGGACAGATACAAAAAATCAAATGACCCGACAGAAATCTTACTTCATGATATGGCTGGAAGTGAAGCCAGATTTCTAACAGGCTTTGATGCAATTGTTTTTGATCCTCCGGTTGGTTCTGTTTATACAAAAAAGCTTCATGGGACCACATTAAAAATTCATTCCACAAATAGTGAATTACAAAATATTCCGTGTGAAGAAAAGCAGCCAGCTCAAATTAACGGGCTTGTTATAAATGTTCAAAGTGGGGAAGAGTATCCGGGAGTTTCTAAAATAAAAGAATTACTTATCTTTTTTGATTTTGTGTTATTACGCGCAACCGATTCTTCAAAAGATGCAATGGCGTATGTTTGTAATTCAAGAATGACAACAGAATATACCTGTTACAATTTAGGAATACTATATTCTGCAGAAAAACAACCAATAAAAGGCGCAGTGCTTTCACTTTCCTGGCAAAACAGCAATTTATCTACATGCCTCATGCCCTACGAAAGTCCCACCGGCATCCCTCCACAAATAGAACAGTATTCTGGTGAATTATAATAATATGCGAGTTTTTCCGGTTTTTTGCGCAGCAAAAAACATGAGCCTTTTGCGAGTGAGGAAAAATCTCGTCAAAAAAGAAAAGGAGTTCGTTTACGAACTCCTTTTCTTTTTTATGGAGGTGAGGAGGGTCGAACTCCTGTCCGGGAAGGTAAACCAGGTACATCTACAGGTTTAGTTATGCGAGGTGGTTGTCGGGAGCCGGTAGCAGCATAACAAGCGTCGCCTCCGTATTCTGATAAAGAGTCCCCGTTACATTACAGAAACTATAACAGGCAAGTCCCGATAGGTGAAGGAACATCCAGAAACGCGGAACAGAGCCCCTGGAGTTCCTGCACTGCTATGCAGCGAGTGCTTCTGCAAAAGAAGCTTCTTCAGCTTCTTCTTCTTTTCTTGCGAAAATTGCAGTTATTTGTTTGTCAGTTTAAGGAACCTTCAGTCCTACTTGCAGTACAAGATTTCGCGATCCCGTCGAAACCGGGACACCCCCATACCGTTATAGAAATATAGTGCTAAAGATAGTATATGTCAAGGAAAATGCTAAAAGATTTTATTTTTTCTTCAAAATCAAAAGTGTAATATCATCTGAAATTTTAGCGCGGTTTGCAAAGGTTTTAGCTTCATCAACAATGTATTGAATCTGTTCTTCAATTTTTAATTCAACACCTTTAAGGAAGGTTCTCTTTAAGCGTTCAATACCAAATTCTTCGCGGTTGCGGTTCATTGTTTCTGTAAGACCATCTGTATACAAAAGAAGCATATCGCCTTTTTCAAGAGGAACAGTTACGCATTCAAATGTTACAGGGAAGCCCGAAATACCAATGATACCAGATTCCTTTAAATCTCCACGCTTTATTAATTCAAGAGTTTTAGTTTTTGCAATGTAATGAATAACATTCGGATGTCCGGCGTTTACAAATTCAACATTATTGCCTTTGACACGTCCAAGAACACCTGTAAGATAGTTTTCTACATTTCCCTTTTGATTGATGATACGTTCATTAGTTACTGTCATAACCTTATCAAGAGGAAGCTTTTTACCTTTGTTAAATTCATCGTTGATAATATTTTTAACAAGCATTGTAACAAGACCAGAAGAAATACCGTGACCAGAAACATCAAAAAGTCCAAAGCCTTCAAGTACATCCTTGTTAAAATAAAAGTCATATAAGTCGCCGGAAACACCAGCCATTGGCTTGTTATAATATGCAACCTGGAAATTCTTAAAGTCAGGCAGTTTTATATTATAGAAGCTCTGCTGAACAAATGAAGCAAGTTCAATTTCTTTGTCTGCACGTTCAATTTCATATTTAAGATGAGCGTTAGTTTCTTCAAGGGCAGTATTAGATCTTGTAAGCTCTTCTGTTCTGTTTTGAACAAGTCGCTCAAGATTTGCATTTAAGAATTCAACTCTGTTGCTCATTGTAGCAAAATTAATAATCAAAATTGAAAGGAATGTGAAGATAACGATTTGCCAGCCAAATACAATTATGAGAGAATATGTTTTTCTGTTTAACAGCATTAGTATAACTACAATTATGATAGAAACTATGACAGGAGTAAATCCAAGCAAAAGTTCGATTACTTTCTTTTTCTTTGTTTTAAATGAAGAAATTATAAAGTGAACAGCATATAACATCTGAATCGTTGTAGCAATATAAGTAATACCAAGATACAAAAAGAAGTCATGCATGTTTTGTGTAAAACCAAGAAAGAAACACGGACCTATTGTAAGTGCTGAACGATATATTTTTCTTGCTAAAGGCTCATTATAGCCAATGTAATCCCGCATAAAAGAAACTGCAAAATAACTGGAAAGTGTTGCCGAAATTCCGCGTAATAATTTTTGTATAAAAAGATATGATATATTTAATTCATAAAATATTGGACATTCTCCTATTGCGAAATATAAGAGAAATGCACTGGAAAATAAATTAAGGAAAGCAAAAGAAAAACAATGTTTTTCCTGACGTCTTAAGGTAAAAATTACAAAATATAAGAGGCTTATTAAAAACATAACACTGGCAATAACCAGGTGCATTTTGGAATTTATAAAATTAAAATGTCTTTCGTAAATATCAACTTTGCGTTCTGTAGAAATGAAGGGAGTTTCGGACATAGTTCCTTCGCAATCTACCTGAATGTGAATTATAATTTCATTTTTTCTTTCTTCACTTATAAGAGAAGGGGGAAGGTTATAAGCAGTGGCCTTGCCTCCATTGGAGACAGGATTTTCGCCTAATATACCATTATGTCCTATATAATTTCCGTTAAGAAAAAATTCATTTGCAATTTTTATGTTTCCAAAATAGATTTTGAGCTTCTGACCTTTAAGTTCTTTAGGAACCATAAAGGTTGTTTTTAAGTAAATATCACCTTTGCGGTTATTACATACTTTTGCAAGCTTTGGAAACTGTGAATTATCGATTGGATTATAAATTCTGTTAAATCTGTCAATTGAATATGACCATCTGTGCAGCTTAATATCCGGATCATTATAATATCCGCAAGATACGTTTAAGAGAAGAATAAATATTATTGTTGTAAAAAACAGAAACTTCTTCAATCGAAATCCTAAGCTTGTAAATACACAGATACAAAAAAAAGCCCAAAAAGAATTTATATTCTCATCCTAAATATAAAACTTTTTGAACTTTTATTTTTGTAAATTACTTCAAAAAAAGAAAACCAGCTATAAAGATGATTTTCTTTTTTGAATAACTATTCTCCGTCGTGATTAACGTTTCTGTATTTCTGCTGATATTTCTTGAGCATTGCTACAGCGTTTCGTTTTCCGTTGTAAACAAAACCACCATTCCAATATTCAAGAGCAGCAAAAAGTGCATTACCGCCGTCCTGACTATCTGATTCTTTAGTACGGAAAGAAACATAGTCTGCAAGCTGTAAGAAGTCATTGTTATGAAGACATTCAAGACGCTTCTTGTTAAATTCATTCCATTTTTCCAAATCCTGGAAACCTTCACCTTCATCCTGAACGATGATGTGTGCATGAGTAGGGCTGAATGAATACCAAACTGTTACTTTTTTATTAATATCACAGTGATTACCATGCTTTACGGCATTCTTAATAACTTCACTAATCTGCTGTTCAAGAAGGTTCAACTCCTTGATTTCTGTAGGTGCAGACTGAACTATAAGTAATGTAAAATATCTGATCTGCCTGAAGTCAGAAGGAAATTCCTTCTTAAGCATATTTGTTTTGTCAAATAACGGATCGTTTTCGTCAGAGCGTAGCTCTTTCAATTCCTGTGCCACGAGATTACTCCTTTAAATTTTGTTTACTCTTTAACCATGAGAAGGCCTTCCTCTACGCTGTTTGCAATAGGGAAATAGCCCATAAGCTTTGTAAGCTCGATAACTTTCTTAACCGAACCATGAATGTTTGAAATGGCAAGTTTAAGATTCATCTTTTTGATTGTTGAACAGATGTAAATCAAAGCACCGATTCCAGACGAGTCGATGTAATCAACCTGTTCAAGATTGATGACGAAATTCTTAACGTTCTTTTCAAGCATCTTCATTACAAGTTCCTTAAGCTTGTAAGAGTTGTAAAGATCCATTTCGCCGGTTACGTCGATAATATAGACATCACCATTCTTACGTATTTTAAGTTCCATAAAGAAGCTCCTTTCCTAGATTATTGGATTTTAATAACCAGAATACTCTGGTCGTCGTATTGCTGTGCAGAACCGCAGTATTTTTTCAAATCATCTTTAACACGACTTGAAATGTCTTTTGCATTTGCACCCTTATTCTTCAAAACAACTTTCTTTAAGTTTTCAGAAGCATATTGTACACCATTTTCATTAAGAGATTCAAGTAAACCATCAGTACAAGTTACAAGAATATCTCCAGAAGCAAGTGAAATATCAATATCTGAATAAACCGAATTCTTTTCTACTCCCATTGGTTCACTAGGTGAAGTAAGCTGTTTGAAGTCTCCAGTAGAAGCAGTAAAGTGGAATACCGGGTTATTACCACAAGTAGAAATCTGAGCAGTATTTTTTGTACTGTCAAAGTTTATAAGAGCAACACTCGCAAAGTGGTCAATCTTAGAGCTGTCAATACAGATACCTCTGTTAGCCCAAGAAAGAATTGTTGCTGCTGTCTGTTCTGTATTTACAGTAAGACGAAGAATAGCACGAATCATAATCATTACAACAAGAGAGTTCATACCTTTTCCGGCAACGTCTGTCATAATGAAAGAAATTCTATCTTTACGTGAAGCAATTACATCGTAGTAGTCACCGCAGACACCTTCAACTGCATTTGAGAAGCAGCCGATTGAAACATTTGGAATAACCGGAAGCTTTGCAGGAAGAAGGTCTTTCTGATATTTAGAAGCAATTGTACCGTCTTTGCTAAGTTCTGTGTGTTCTGCGTATGCAAGGAAGCTGTAAAGTGGAGTAAGGGCGGTGGAAACAGCATCTGCAAGAATAACAGCAGAATCAAAATCATCTTTTGAGAATTTTTCGTTAGCAGGAAGCCTTGAAAGACCAATAAGTCCCATAACTTTATCGTGCTGTTTAATAGGAACAAAGATGTAGCTTCCACATTTAAGGAAGTCTTCTGGTCCGTTCTGATATACACGTGGATCTTTTACAGAATCAGCAATGAGAGCAGCTTCTCCGCTCAAGAAGATTGCACCAAAAATATTTGAGTCAGCCAATGGGAATGAAGCAAAACGAAGGTTTGTTTCAACACGAAGAGGCTTGTGCGGTAAATCAT
>JBGVAV010000131.1:0-6347 GCA_045224915.1 Treponema sp. | reverse complement strand
TTTAAGACGAAAGGGAATAGAAATTAGAATAACAGCAATAATTAATAAAGCCGCAATTGAAATTATTTTATTTATAAAAAGAGTATTCTCAGTCATTTTTTTCCTCTAAAAATTTGAGCAGAGTTTTGTGGGCGCTTTCAAAAGCTAATGGAAGTGTATTTACATCATCAACATTCTGAACCCTGCGGATTTCAAAACGGACAACTTCGCTTTCTTCACGGTGGAGTGTTTTTACAAAATCTTCCATGTTTTTATATTTTGCAGGAAGCTTTGTCTTAAAAAAGATATCACAGGTTTTGTATTCAATATTTTTATATTCATAAGTATTAGGAAAAGAACAAAGGAACTTTGAACCATGAACTTCGGCATCAAGCTCTTCATGACATTCGCGAACAACAGCGTCCTCTGCACTTTCATCAGGATCTACAAAGCCGCCTGGCAGACACAAAAATCCTTTGCGAGGCTCCTTGGCGCGAACTTCAAAAAGCACATTATATTCATCATCATAAAGAACAATACCAACAGCAGCAGCAACATTACAATAAAGGTCAAAACCGCAATCTGGACAAAGCCATTTTTTTCCATTGCGCCATTCAATATTTTTACTGCCACATTCAGGACACATTTTAAATTTATTTTGCATTGAAACACCTCATAACAATTGCTTCTGCAAGAATCTCACTTCGTTTTACAGTTCTTATAACAAGCGGAACAATAAGAGGAACAACGGCTTTTATTCTGGCAAGCTTGCCTTTTACTTTGCCAAGGCCTCCACGTATAATCTGCGTCTTTATAATATCGCAAGCTTCATCAACTAAAAGCGGAATAAATCTGAAAATCAACTCTAAAATAAGAATAAGACTTTTGAACGGCAGGAGCTTTTTAAGTCCGTCAATCAAATCATATTCTGGAGTAGAAACAAAAAATGCACATACACACAAAAGCGAAGCATAAGTGCGCAAAATTGAATTCAAGCAGAACCAAAGCTTTGACGGAGTAATCATAAAAAATCGCCAGGTTGTGTAACGAACCTCGTCTGGTAAAGCAGGCCTGAACACAAGCTGGAAAATTGCAAAAAAGCAAAGGAAGGGAAGAATCTTAAAAATGCTCTTAACAATTTTTGAAAAATTAAAGTTTGCAAAAAGACAATAAATGATATTAACCAGAACCATGCACGCGCAAGGAATTGTACTTTTAAACACAAGCGACAAAACAAAAATCACAAGGAAAATTATGATGCGCAAAAAAGAAGGAAGTTTTTCGAGCCTGCATTTTGTTTTCCAGCCGGAACCAGACATGCCTTTTGAAAAAGACTTGAGGCCCTTTAATAAAGAAGTTGATTCATAAGGTGTGAGCGTGTGCAGCTCTTCGACACCTGCGCCCCCCGCGAATGAATCTTCAACAATACGGCCGTCTTCAATTTTAATTTCTCGGTCTGCAAAATCGGCTTCATCCTGGTGATGCGTTGTAAACAAAACAGTCTTACCTTCAGCCGCCAGAGAGCGAAGCATATTCATTACATGCAATCGGGAAATTCCATCAAGCCCCGCCGTTGGTTCATCAAAGAATACAACATCACGATCCATTGCAAGAATGCCCGCAATAGCAAGACGTCTCTGCTCTCCACCACTCAAGCCTACAGACTGACGCTCCCCATATTCGTTATAAGGAAGTCCCGCTTTATCCATTGCATTGCGTACACGCTCAACAAGTGCTTTTCCTTTTACACCATCATTCGAAGGACCAAATGCAACATCATCTGCAGCAAAAGCTTCGAACAAAGCTGCAGAACAATTTTGCTGTGCAAGGACAGGCTTCTGGTTACAAAAAACTTTTCCTTCCGCAGGCTTTAAAAGTCCGGCCCCAAGCTCAAGCAAAGTAGATTTACCAGCCCCGGAAGAACCAGTAAGCGCAGTAAGAGTTCCCTTATACAAATTAAAAGAAACGTTGTTTATAAAAGGATTTTTTTCGCCTTCATCTTTTGCATCAGAATTATATGAAAAATTAATATTTTCAAAGCCAAAGGTTTTGTTATTATTCAAAAACGAAGTTTCTTCACGCTTTGCTTTTTCAAGCGGCTCGCCCTTTATCTTTTTTACAAGCGTAGGACCAGAAAGAAATTCCTTAGTACTTCCTTCAAAGAAAATTTTTCCAGCCTCAAGGCCAATCACATTCTGAGCTTCTTTTACAGCATCCAGATCATGAGTTATATGAATGATTGTATTTCCGCGATTATTCAAGCCACGTAAAACATCATACACAGTCTGGCGAGAAGCCGGATCAAGCATTGCAGTTGCTTCATCAAGAATTAAAATATCTGGTTCTGTTGCAAGGAGCCCCGCAAGAGCAAGCTTTTGTGTCTGCCCAAGCGACAGCGCATTTGAAGGAGCTTCCGACTTATCTAAAAGCTCTACAACAGAAAGTGTTTCTATAGTTCTAAGCTCAACCTCACCTTCAGACAATCCAAGATTCTGCGGGCCAAAAGCCGTATCGCGAAAAACCTTGCCGCTTACAATCTGATCTTTAGGAGACTGAAAAATCAAACCAATGCGCTTGCCTTCTGTGATATTAATCTGCCCAGTCTGATTTTCAAGCAAGCCGGAAACAAGACGACATAAAGTACTTTTACCGCTGCCATTAACACCAACAATTGCAGTATAACTTCCCTGAGCAATAGAAAATGAAACATTATCAATTGCTTTTTTATTATCAAAGCTATAAGAGAGATTTTTTACTGTAATAACTGGAGTTAATTGTTCGTTTTCGGTCATTAATGAATCTCACTATAACAAAAAAAATCGGGAAGTACAACTTATGCACTTACCCGATTTATTACAAGCTAAATGATATTTGAAGCCCGTAGAAATTAATCTTTTGCCACAGTTTCTGACTTAACCTTTACGCCAACTTCAACAGCAGCAGTAGTCTTTTTAACAGCCTTTCCACCGGCTTCATCACCAGCACCAAGTCCAACACTAGCTGTATCAAGAGAAGTAGCTCCGGCAGAAGATAATCCTGCAGAAAGAACTTCTTTTGTAGAAGCAGAAGCTACAGCAGTCTTAGCTTTTGTAAAATGCTTTTTAGCTTCAACAATAGGCTTAGAAGCAAGTCCGCTCTTTCCCATTTTAGAAGACTGTCCGGCACCAACAACTGTAGTTCCCTTTGGAGCACTGTCTGCAATTTCATTTGCAGGAGTTGTAGCAGCTGCAGGACCTTCATCAACTTTAGGCTCTTCTTCAGCTTCTCCAACAGAGGCTGCAGCAGCAATAGGAGCAATAAAATCGTCTGCCTTGTAGAATGCAATAGCACCAGAAAATACCTTTGCACGTCCGTTAGCAAATACAGCAAAGTCTGTACCACGAACAGAAGCGACTGCAACAGAAGTTCTTGCAGAATATTCAATTCGTTTTCCTTCTGTGTGTGTTACTCTTGAACGAACAGCACCAGTATCAACCTTAAGGCTTACAGTTTCTTTTGTACCAGATGACTGCAAGGTTTCCAAAGTAATTCTAGAAAGTGCAGGAACAGCCATAACAGAACCGTTGAAATTCAAGCGTGCTTCTGACTGAAATCCTGTACTGATTGTTTCGGCTTCATTTACAACATCGCCAACTTTAAGCGAAACCCACTCTTTACCGCGGTTTACTTCAACCTTTCCTTTAACATAAGTAACTTTTGCACTTGCCGCAAAAACAGAACTACTTGCAATAAGAACAAGAGCAGCAGCAATAATCATTTTAGAAACAAATCTTTTCATAAGGATTCACCTCCATTTATTATCAGTCCCGCATTAGAATGCAAGAGCAACATTTAAGTTAGCAGAGTATGAACTGTTGTCTCCACCAGTAACATCAATCTGTCCTACAAAATTAAGGCCAACCTGGAAATCAGAGAACACATTGTAAACAGCACCAGCGTTTACATCGGCTCTTGTGCCAGTATAACCTGAACCATCATAACTAAGAATATAATTTGCTCTCAAATCAAGACTCATAGTGCTTGTAGCAAAAGTGAATCCAAATTTTGGAACAATGTCTCCGTTATAAGAATAGCCTGGAGCCGCAAAGGTTGCCAGACTTCCCTGTCCTTTTGCAGAACCATATTCAGCACCAACATTTACAGAAATGTTTTCTACAGGAAATGCCACAACAGTTAATGAAGAGTAATTCATTATAGACTTAAATGAGTCCATAGAACCTACAGATGAAACAAGGTTGTAGTAAACAAAGTTTGTAATTGGACCAGAAAGGAAAAGATTAAAATAGTATCCGCTTGCATCAAAATAATCTTTATCAAGAACAGCGTAGCCCTGAAGTCCAAGTGTCTGGTTAGCAAACAATCCAGGGAACTCAACAGAAGCTCCTACAGGAATAGTTGCTGCAGAAAAATCATAGAACTGCTTTTCTGGAGTTTCATTGATATTTGAAAGATTTAAATTCAATTCATTAAGAAGCCCTGTATAACCTGCAACAAAGCCAAGCTTTACAAGAGGCATAGTGAAATCAACACCAGCACCATCAAGAGTTCCTCTAAAGATTACACCAGTTGCATCAAGATAAGAAAAGCGTCCTGCATTCAAAGAAAGAACGCCGCTTCCTGTAAGAATATCACCAGAAATCTTAAGAAGTGGAACATCAAGAACATTGATAATCTGAGCATCAAGGTCCTTAGGTTTTACAAGCTTGAATTTATAAGTACCCTCTCCCGACAAGAATAAATCTGTTGCGCCAAGAGTAGTATTAAACCACAAAGAAATACCGTTCTGCTGTTTAAACGCAATATTGGAAAAGTCAGGAGTTGTAATTCCTGTAGAATCAGTAACTAAACCACCCCATTCAAATGCAGTAAGGGGAGTTGCAATAATGAATAAAGCAGTACAAATTGCTAATAGTAATTTTTTCATTTTTCTCTCTCCCTACTCCACGTCCATTTCCATACATTCAGCAGTACCGTATTCCATCATACAAGAAGTAAGAATGTTAAGAGCATCTACACCGCTTAAAACAGAATCAGGCTGTGCATTTTCATCAATAACACCGTCGGCTTTGAACTGTTTGAAGGCATAGCGAGGAGCGCCTTTTGTGAGCTTAAACATAAGTCCACCCTTCATCTCTGGCCAGATCTGAGCATAAATAAATGCAAGATTTGCCATAACAACAGGATCATAAGCACCAACAGCTTCTGGAATCTGTCCTAAATTGTAAAGAATTTCTACAGCTTTATCATAATCGGCTTCTTCAGAAATCAAACCCTGATGGATTGCCGACAAATAACAAACCTGTCCATAAGTTACTTCTTCTGCTTCAAGAATATCTGTTACTACATCTGCCGACTGTGCAAAAACAACAGTTCCAGCAAAGAGTAAAACTAATAATGAAAATATACGTTTCATAAATTCAATTTTACACTACATTAAAGATGTTGTCCATAAAAAAACGAGGAATATAAAATTGAACAAATCAGAAGAAATAGTCCAGTAGACTGTTTCTTCTAATTTGTTCTATCTTAAATCCCTCGTTCGCAACACACCTCTAAAGGATGTTATTAATACATGCCGCCCATATCGGGTTGAGGTGCAGCAGGTGCCTTAGGCTCTGGAATATCAGTAATTGCACATTCTGTTGTAAGGAGTGTTCCTGCAACAGATGCAGCGTTCTTGAGTGCAGAACATGTTACCTTTGCAGGGTCAATAATACCTGCATCAAGCATATTTACCCATTTATCAAGGCGAGCATCGTAACCAATGCCTTTCTTTTCGTTCTTAGCGCGTTCAGCAATAACGCTTCCGTCAAGACCAGCATTTTCAGCAATCTGGCGGATTGGCTCTTCAAGTGCACGGCGTACAATCTTGTAACCAACCTTTTCATCTTCGCCAAGGTCTTCTGGAATAGCGGCAAGAGCTTTAGAAGCTTCAATCAAAGCCATACCACCACCGCTTACAATACCTTCTTCAAGAGCGGCACGTGTAGCAGCAATTGTATCTTCTACGCGGAACTTCATTTCCTTCATTTCTGTTTCTGTATTAGCACCAACGCTGATTACAGCAACTCCACCTGCAAGCTTAGCAAGGCGCTTCTGAAGCTGTTCCTTATCGTATGTAGAAGTTGATTTTTCAATTGCATTCTTAATTTCGGCAACGCGATCTTTAATTGCTTTAGATGAACCTGCACCACCAACAATTGTAGTATTGTCTTTGTCAATCTTAATAGATTTAGCCTGACCAAGAACTTCTGTTCCACAAGATTCAAGCTTAAGGCCAACTTCTTCGCTTACTACAGTACCGCCAGTCAAAATAGCGATATCCTGGAGCATATCCTTTCTGCGGTCACCAAAGCCAGGAGCCTTAA
>JBGVAV010000130.1:0-7193 GCA_045224915.1 Treponema sp. | reverse complement strand
TGGGCTTATTCAGCCTTAGGTTCTTCCTTCTTTTCAGAAGTCTTTTTAGAAGCCGGTTTCTTTGCAGGAGCAGCTTCCTTTGACTTTGTTGCAGCTTTTTTAGACTTGTCGTCTTTAGCAGGAGCTTTTTTAGCTTCTTTCTTTTCTGCTTTCTGCTCTTCTGATTCGAGCTTATAGTCAACAAGTTCCAAGATTACAACATCAGCAGCATCACCCTGACGGAAACCAAGCTTAAGAACGCGTGTATAACCACCGTTTCTTTCCTTCATGCGTGGACCGATTTCTGTGAACAACTTATTAAGGATTTTTTCATCCGAAATAAATTTAGCTGCTTCACGACGGTTATGAACAGTATCTTCTTTAGCTCTTGTAATAAGTTTTTCAGCAGATTTTCTTACTTCAAGTGCCTTTGATTTAGTTGTAGTAATTCGCTCATATCTAAAGAGTGATGTTACCATATTGCGTGACATAGCACGACGATGTGCTGTTGTACGTGAAAGCGGATTAAAACCATTTCTATGATTCATCTGTTTCTTCCTTCTGCTTAGTTAAATTGGCAGCATTCTTCAGATGACTATAGTCTGTCATACCAAGAGTAAGATTCCATTCCTGGAGTTTTTCCTTGATTTCGGCAAGACTCTTCTTTCCGAAGTTTCTTGTTTTAGCTATATCATCTTCTGTTTTTTTAGTTAATTCGCCGATTGTACGAATATTTGCATTTTTCAAACAATTTGACGAGCGAACAGAAAGCTCAAGTTCTTCAACAGGTGTCTGGAGCAATCTTGTAATGCTCTCATCGCCTTCATCGCTGTCATCATTTCCGATAACGTCTTTGTCATTAAAGTTGATAAAGATTGCAAAGTGTTCTTTTGCAATTTTTGCAGCTTCGCCCAAAGCATTTTCCGGAGTAATTGTTCCGTCTGTCCAGATTTCGAGGACAAGCTTATCATAGTCATTGCGCTGACCTACACGGCAAGGCTCAATAGCATATTTAACCTTTTCAACCGGAGTGAAGATTGCATCCATTGGAATAGTTCCAACTACTTCGATGTAATGTTCATTTGTTTCAGCAGGCACATATCCACGGCCAAGATCTACCTGAATTTCAACATCAAGATGAGCGCCTTCCATCATTGTGAAAACGAGCTTATCTTTTGTCATAATCTCAAGCTGACCTTCTTTAGCGAAATCATCGCTCTTTACAACGCCAGGACCCTTGAACTCGTACATGATAGTTTCCTGTTCACTATCCTCTGGCAATCGTAAACGAATCTGTTTAAGACTGTTGATTATTTCGAGTGTGTCTTCTGAAACATGTGGAATAGCTTCAAACTCACTAGAAATAACATGTGGTATACCATTATCATCATATGATGTTATGCGTACAGAAGATACGGCATAACCCTGAATAGATGACAACAACACTCTGCGGAGTGTGTTTCCAACAGTTGTACCAAATCCAGGTTCGAATGGATACGCAGTGAACTTTCCGTAGTTCGGATTTGTACTAATATGTTCAAATGTAATGCCTTTAGGTTTCTTAAAGCCTTTAAGCAAGTTTTTACGAGCCATCTGAACTCCTTTTTATTATTTAGAATAGAACTCAACTACGAGCTGTTCTTTAATATCTGCTAAATCAGAAATCTCATCACGACGTGGAACAGCAGTGAATGTACCCTTAACGGCATCAACATCAACTGTAACCCAAGGCATAGTTCCTGACTTTGAAACCTCGTTCAATGCTTCTTGAATTAAAGGAAGCTTTCTGCTCTTTTCTTTAACTTCAATAACATCTCCAGCTTTTACTACATATCCTGGAATATTTACAGCTTTTCCATTTACAAGAATATGTCCGTGACTTACGATCTGGCGAGCCTGATTTCTTGAAACAGCAAAGTGCAATCTGTAAACAACATTATCCAAGCGGCGTTCAAGCAACTGAATAAAGTTCTCACCAGTTACGCCAGGCATGCGGGCAGCTTTGTCAAATGTAAGACGGAACTGCTTTTCGAGCATACCATACATACGGCGGAGCTTCTGTTTTTCAGCAAGCTGAATACCATATTCACTCTTCTTTCCTGCACGGGCTTTTGGATCTTTTCCTGGAGCACCGCGTTTCTTGTTCAAAGGACATTTGTCGCTTGTACAGCGGCTTCCCTTCAACATCAATTTTCTCTGTTCTGCACGACACATGCGGCAAACAGGTCCTGTATATCTAGCCATTTTCCCTGATCTCCTTACATGCGACGTGTTTTACGAGGGCGACAGCCATTGTGTGGGATTGGAGTTACATCAGAAATTGATTTAACTTTAAGTCCCATAGCTCCCAAAGAACGGATAGCGCTTTCGCGTCCCATTCCAGGTCCCTTGATATATACGTGAACTTCACGCAAACCATAGCTCTGTGCCTTCTGTACTGCAGTTTCTGCAACAGACTGAGCTGCAAACGGAGTAGATTTCTTTGCTCCGCGGAAACCAAGTCCACCTGAAGATGCCCAAGAAAGAGCATTTCCCTTCAAGTCTGTAATAGTTACGATAGTATTATTGAACGTAGCCTGAATGTAAACGTTACCTTCGTATACGCTCTTCTTTTCCTTTCGCTTTTTAACGGTAGCCATTAATTATTCCTCCGCCTTATGCCTTTTTCTTATTAGCAACTGTCTTCTTCTTACCCTTACGAGTACGAGAGTTTGTACGAGTTCTCTGACCACGTACTGGAAGACCTCTCTTATGACGAAGACCACGATAGCAGCCAATATCCATAAGACGTTTAAGGTTAAGACCTACTTCTGAACGAAGACGACCTTCTACCTTATAATCTCTGTCAATAATTTCACGAATCTTTGTGAGTTCGTCCTGTGAAAGATCATTCATCATTTTGAGAGGATCAATCTTGGCTTCTTCACAAATTTTCATAGCCGATGAACGGCCAATTCCGTAGATGTAAGTCAATGCTGTATCTACATGTTTATTAGGGATGTCAACTCCCGCAATTCGAGCCATCTGTTACTCCTTAAGCCTTAGCCCTGTCTCTGCTTATGTTTTGGGTTTGTACAAATGATACGGATAATACCATTACGTTTAATAACCTTACATTTATCACAGATAGGTTTTACACTGGTTCGTACTTTCATATAAAAGCCCCCATGAGAATATTTTACCGAATCTTAAGCACCTCGCAATGAGAGCAATTCGGTAAAAGATAATATATCACATATTCCCATATCTTTTCTATAGCTAATTCACGAAATCTGCTATTTTTTTTTAGAGACTGCGTGATCTGATTTTGCCCTTCTTTGTAAGTCCTTCATGATGATGCATTTTAAGAAGAGCTTCAACCTGACTCATTGTATCCAAATCAACACCTACCATGATGATAAGTGATGTACCACCCATCAACTGTGCAGCTGACTGTGGGAAATGGAATGCATACTGAATAACTGTTGGAACAACAGCAATCAATGCAAGGAACAAAGCGCCTGGTAATATAAGTCTATTTAATATTTTTGTCAGATATTCTTCTGTCTTATCTGTACGAACACCCGGAATGGAGCCGCCGTTTTCACGAATGTTCTTTGCAATCTCTGTAGGGTTCAGTGTTACCTGAGTGTAGAAGTATGCGAAGAAGATAATAAGAAGAACGAGTAAAATATTATATCCCCAACCATTAGGAACTAAGAAGCGAGAAATTGCTCCTACCCAAGGTTTTGCATTACTGCCTTTTGCAAACAAAGAAACAGCAGACAAAGGAAGAGTAAGCAAAGAGTTTGCGAAGATCAAAGGAATTACGTTTGAAGGATTAACCTTGAACGGAATATATGTGCTCTGACCACCGTACATCTTTCTTCCTACTACGCGTTTTGCATAGTGTACAGGAATCTTTCTCTGTCCAGATTCTTCGTAAATTACCAAAGCAATAATAACTACGAACAAAATTAAAATAAGGATGACAAATACAAGCTGTACATCGCCGGCCTTAACTGCCTGTCCAAGATTGACAATAGCGTTAGGAAGACGAGCAACAATACCTGCAAAAATCATCATTGAGATACCGTTTCCAATACCACGAGCTGTAATCTGATCACCAAGCCAGATTGTAATCATAGATCCTGTTGTGACAATGAGAATTGCAAGTGCCTTGAAGGCATATGGATTTTCAATAAGTACACAACCAGGAATACTGCTTGCATAAACAGTAACTCCCCAAGACTGCACTAAACATACAACAATTGTACCAACTCTTGTAATCTGTGCAATCTTGCGCTGTCCACCATCTTCCTGAGAGATGCGTTTAAGCGATGGGAAAATAATTACAGCAAGCTGCATGATAATCTGCATAGAAATGTATGGCATAACACCAAGCATGAAAACGGAGAAGTTGGAGAATGCTCCACCAACGAAGAAGTCCATGTAACTAGCGAACGCATTATTATTCTGCGAAGCCAGATCGTCAAAGTACTTAATAAGAACGTTTGCATCAATGCCAGGCATTGTGAGAGTACATCCCAATCTGAAAATTGCCAGAATGAGCAATGTAAAGAACAAACGATCTCTGAGTTCTTTAACTTTAAACATATTTACAATTGGATTGCTTGCCATGTCCTTACTCCGAATTATTTACTTTCTGCAGCAGCTTCAATAATCTTAACTGTTCCGCCAGCCTTTTCGATTTTAGCTTTTGCTGATTCAGATACTTTGTCTGCAACAACGTTGAGCTTCTTTGTAACTTCACCGTTACCAAGAACCTTAACCAAAGTTGCATTCTTTGAAGAAATGAATCCTTTTGCGATAAGAGCAGCCTTATCAACAGTTGCTCCATCTTCAAATTTTGCTTCAAGAATATCAACATTGATACAGAAGTATTCTTTCTTGAAAGGATAGTTTGAGAATCCTTTGTGAGCGATACGTCTGTACAACGGCATCTGTCCACCTTCAAAACCTACATAAGGAACTGCCTTACCAGATCTTGACTGCTGTCCTTTATTACCTTTACCAGCTGTAGTTCCGAGTCCAGAAGATGAACCGCGACCTACGCGCTTAGGTTTTTTGTTAGCACCCTGAGGAGCGCTAAGAATTGGATTGTATTCTGCCATTTTAGATTTCCTCCACTTTTACCAAGTGTGATACTGCAGCAACCATTCCTCTAACAGCGTCGTTATCTGGAAGAATGTTTGAGGAACTGATTTTCTTGAGACCTAGACTTCGAACAGTAGCTCTCTTGTCTGGTTTCTGGCCGATTACACTTCTAATCAATGTAACTTTAATCTGTTTTTCTTTAGCCATAAATTAACCCCACAATTCATCCAGAGTTTTACCTCTGTTAGCTGCAATCTTTTTTGCATCCATAATCTTAGAAATTGCGTCGAATGTTGCGCGAACTACGTTTACTGCAGCATTTGATCCCAATGACTTAGACTGAATGTCTGTTGCACCGGCAGCTTCCATGATAGCACGGACTGTACCACCAGCGATAATTCCAGTACCGGAACAAGCTGGCTTTAACAAAACTTCTGAACTCTTGTATTTACCTGTCATTTCGTGTGGCAAAGTACCGTTCTTCATAGGAACAGTTACAAGATTTCTCTTTGCTTTATCTATGCTCTTCTTAATAGCTTCAGATACGTCGTTAGCTTTACCAAGTCCGTATCCTACGCGACCTTTTCCATCACCAACTACAGTGAGGGCAGAGAAAGACATACGGCGTCCACCCTTTACAGTCTTACAGGTTCTGTTAAGAGTAACGAGTTTTTCTACAAATTCTTTCTCTTTTGGTTCTTTATCAAAGTTTTTCTGATGTTCCATAATATCTCCTAGAACTCGATACCGGCTTTACGGGCACCATCAGCAAGCGCTTTAACAACACCATGGTACAAATAACCATTTCTGTCGAAAACAACCTTAGAGATTTTCTTATCCTTAAGGCGTGCACCCAAAGCTTCACCAAGTTTTGCAGCTCCCTCAGTATTTGGCTTGAGAGAAGCAAACTCTTTTTCCATAGTAGAAATAGAAGCTAAAGTCTTTCCTTCAACGTCATCAATAACCTGAACAGAAATATTCTTGTTGCTGCGTGTAACAGTCATTCTTGGTCTGTCAGCAGTTCCGAAAATTGACTTACGGATATGAATCTTTCTGTGCAAGCGTCTTCTGTTTTTATCGTTCATTTTCTTAAACATATAGCTTCACCTTATTTAACACCAGTCTTACCAACCTTGCGGCGGATAACTTCGTCTTCGTAGCGGATACCCTTTCCTTTGTAAGGTTCAGGCTTGCGCAACTTGCGAATCTGAGAACTAAATTCACCAACCAACTGCTTGTCGATACCGGCAATAGTAACTTTTCCATCTGGAGTTGCTGTTACTGTGAGTCCGTCCGGAATCATAGCGATAAAGTCTGATGAATATCCAAGGTTCATTACAAGTTCCTTACCCTTTACTTCTGCACGGAAACCTACACCAGTAATGATGAGAGTTTTAGAGAAACCGTCTGTAACACCTTTAACCATGTTGTTAAGAAGGCTTCTGTAAAGTCCGTGATAAGCATTTGTCTGCTTAGAATCATCTTTTGCAGTAAGGATAACTTCAGTTCCCTCTACTTTAATGTCGATTTCGTTATGGAATGACTGTTTAAGTTCTCCCTTAGGTCCCTTTACAGTAATAACGCCATCGGCAACATTTACTGTTACACCTGC
This sequence comes from Treponema sp., assembly GCA_045224915.1. Classification (GTDB taxonomy): domain Bacteria; phylum Spirochaetota; class Spirochaetia; order Treponematales; family Treponemataceae; genus Treponema_D. The sequence goes on along the minus strand of JBGVAV010000130.1, from coordinate 505 downwards.
TGGAATAGCAACAGGAAGTTTACCAACTTTTGACATACTTTCTGCCCCCTACTACCAGATTGTGCAAACTAATTCACCACCAACCATCTTTTCTGTAGCTTTCTTACCAGTTGTAACACCAGAAGAAGTTGAAACGATGATTGTACCATAACCGTTGTAAACACGTGGCAAATCTTTGTAACCAGAATAAACGCGGCGACCTGGTGTAGAAATTTTCTTAACACCGTGGATTACCGGATTATTTTCATCATCATATTTAAGGAATATGCGAAGAATATTCTTTCCATCTTCCTGAACTTTCTTAAAGTTCTTGATGTATCCTTCAGTCTTCAAAATCTTAACGATTTCGAGTTTAAGTTTAGAAGCAGGAACATCTACTTTCTCGTGGCGGGCCATAGCCGCATTACGAACCTTTGTAAGCATGTCTGCTACTGGATCTGATGCACTCATTTCTATCTCCTACCAACTTGATTTTGTAATGCCAGGAAGCTGGCCTTCGCTTGCC
>JBGVAV010000129.1:0-3756 GCA_045224915.1 Treponema sp. | reverse complement strand
AAAACCCAAAACCCCCACGGGAGTATTTTTTTCACTTATGAGCGGTTGCAGACGCACGCACTTTCACACGGGAGTAGCAGTTATTTTTCCCTTATGTATCCATTCTTTATTTTTTCATATATAATAATTATATGCGAATAGGTTTGGTGTTGAACATTCTGGATGAGGAGTATCAGATTTCTTTGTATCGGGGGATTAAGCTGCGGGCGGAGGAGCTGGGGATTCAGATTGTTTGTTTTCAGGAAGGGAATACGACCTTTGTGCCAGACTCATTTATTGGATGCTTTCCTCAAAAGGATTTTTTTAATCTTGATGGTATTATTCTTTTAACTTCTGTAGTTTTTGATAACTGTATGCTTACTACAAAAGAAGATATTTCACGCATCTGGGGTAAGCTTCCTGTTGTTTCTGTTGGCCAGAAAATTGAAGGCGTGCCGTCTCTTTTAATTCACACAGATGACTCCATCAAAGAAATAATGGAGCATCTCGTAAAAGAACATCAGTACAAAAATTTCATTTACATTGGTGGAACTCAAACTCATCACGATTCAATCAACCGCGAAAAGCTTTTTATCAAGCATTTGAAGCAGGCCCAGGAATTAGATCCGCAAATTAAATATACAACAATGCATGGAAACTTTACCGAACAAAGTGCTGTTCATGCAATGGAAGAATATTTTTCTAAAAACGGTCAGTCAGAAAATCAGCAAAAAAATTATCCTGATGTTGTTGTTTGTGCAAATGACAACATGGCAATTGGTGTATATAAATATCTTAATTTGTCGCAGAAAAATTCTCCGCTTCCAAAAATGGCAGTAACTGGCTTTGATGATATTCCGCAGGGACAGTTTACAATTCCGCCTCTTACTACTGTTCATCAGCCGCTTGATAAGCTTGGAGAAGAAGCTGTAAATATGATTTTTGCGCTGGTGCAGGGGGAGGAGGTTCCTCTTGAACAGTCTGTAGAATCTCATGTTATTTACAGAGAATCGTGCGGCTGTAAAAAATCAGTTACCGATTTTGAAACGCTCAGACATTCATATGAAAAAATGCAGTCATCATATGTTATTTCTGAACAGATGCTCAACATTACAAGTCACGTTGGCCGCGATTTGAATAATGATAATACCGAAGAAGAATTTGTTTCTATTATAGATTATAACATTTCGATGCTTGGTGTTGAAAATTTCTTCATCTTAAAATTTCCTGAAAAAATTAAATCTAATGAGCCTGTTTCAAATAAGCATCTTTTTGTAAAACCTGTTTATGTAAAATCAAATGGCAAAAGAGTACGAAATCTTCCTGTCAACGAACAGGGCCTTATGAGCCTTGGTGATTTTTATAACTGGTTGCCAGAGCCTCACACTCTTGTCTTAAAATATCTTAATGTTGGAAACGATTATATCGGCTGTATTATGTATGATGCTCCGGCAGAATCGCTTCCTTATATAATTTTGATTTCTGTTGATATTGCACTTTCGTTAAACAGAATTGAAGCAAACGAAGAACGACGCCGCTATGCTGATTATCTTGAAAATGAAGTTGAAACCAGAACCCGTCAGCTTGTAGAAGCAGATGATAAGCGTATGAAGGTTGAAGCTGAGGTTCTTAAAATCAGTGAAATTGAACGTCAGCGTTTTAGTAATGATTTACATGATGATATCTGTCAGCGGCTTGCGGGAATTTCTATGCTCTGCAGAAGCTATTCTAAAATGGATTCGCCTGTAGAAAAATCTCAAATGGAAGAGCTTGCGGGACTTGTTAGTGATACCTTACAACGAACACGCCAGTATGCTCATAATTCATATCCTGTAGATCTTGAAAACATCGGGCTTGAAGCGAGTCTTAGTAATTTATGTGCATCGTTTGAGCAGCAGTCAGGAATCAAAAGTAAATATGAATGGGATATTCCGGAAAGTATAAGCTTTACAAAAATACAAAAGCTTAATATTTTCAGAATTATTCAGGAAGCGCTCCACAATGTTATGAAGCATTCGCAGGCAAAAAATGTAAGCGTTAGTTGTGTTCTTAAAGATAATGTTATAGTAGTAAAAATCAGCGATGATGGAATTGGCATTTCTGAAGAACAAAAGTATAATTCCGGAATAGGTTTGAACTCCATGCAGTACAGGGCAAATCAGATTGGAGCAGAGTTTGTTTGTAAGGCCGAGCATGGTACAACAATAGAAATTAAAATGAGGATAGAATAATGGAAGAAATAAATGAAGAAGAAAAGCAGCCTCAAAAAAAACTGCTTCCAACCTTGCTGGAGCTTTTCTTTGCATTTTTCAGAACTGGAATTTTCACTTTTGGAGGCGGGCTTGCAATGATGCCTATGCTCCAGAAGGAGCTTATAGAAAAAAAGCACTGGCTCACCGAAGAAGATTTAATTGATTATTATGCAATAGGGCAGAGTACTCCTGGAATTATCGCTGTAAATGTTGCAACCTTTGTTGGATACAGACAGGCCGGCATTCTTGGTGCAATTGTTGCAACTCTTGGAATTATTTCTCCTTCTATAATTATAATTACAATTCTGGCAGGTACAATTAATTCTATTTCGGAGTATCCTCGGGTACAGGCCGCTCTTAAGGGAATAAATGTTGCAGTTGCTGCTTTGCTCACAACAGTAATCATAAAGTTTGCAAAAAAGACAATCAAAAATGTATGGAATGTACTTTATATGCTTGCAGCCTTTGTATGCATCTTTTTCTTTAAGGTTCCATCATTCATTATAATTATTGTTGCAATTACTCTTGGATGTTTGAATGTTGTAAGACTGAATAAAAAGGAGGAGAAAAAATGAGTCTTCTTGCACTTTGTTTTACCTTCTTTTATATAGGCCTGTTTACAATTGGTGGCGGTGTAGTTGCAATTACTCTTATGCAGCAGGCAATTGTAGAAAAAGGACTTATTTCAACCGAACAGTTCTACAATATGATTGCCATCAGCGAAAGTACACCTGGTCCTATAGGTATAAACATGGCTACCTACATAGGCTTTAATCTTTACGGAATTCCGGGAGCAATCCTAACTTCTATTTGTGAAGCCCTGCCATCGCTTATTATTATTTTAATTGTTGCTCGATTTTTACAGAAATTTCATGAAAATCCTTTTGTAAAAGGCTCTCTTGCGTTTTTGCGCCCTGTTACAACTGGTCTTATTCTTGTTCCTGTAGTTCAGATTTTTATATTTACACTCATAAATGTTCCTGAGCAGTGGAATGCCTTGCTTACTCTTGCAGGCTGGAAGGACTTTTTTGAGTGGATATGCCTTGCATTTTACGCAATATGCACCTTCCTGCTTCTGAAATTTAAGGTTCATCCAATAATAATCATTGTTCTTGGGGCAATTTTTGGGGTGATTTACTTTTAAGGCTGGTTGGATCAAGTCCGACAATGACAAACTGTTGCAGAAATCAGCCCTTTCTGCCGATAATTTAAAGACAAATATCTTTTTTGGAGTTCAAAATGAAGAATTTTTCACCCCGCGCAAAAGAAATCGTTTCTGTTTTTGCACAGGACGAGGCTAGAAAACTTGGAAGTAAGCAGCTTTTGCCGGAACACGTAATTCTTGCAATGATAAAAAATAAAGAAGGCCTGGCATATCAGGTTTTTGAAAAGCTTTTGCTTGAAGCGGATGCACTTCTTGATTTTATTGAAAAATTCTTTGCAGATGAACCAAAAACTCCAACTTTAGACACTCTTCCTGTAAGCCGCAGATATCAGCAGTTGATTGATATTGCAGATATTGAAG
>JBGVAV010000128.1:0-33846 GCA_045224915.1 Treponema sp. | reverse complement strand
CACCAAACTCTGCACTGGAGTAGCCGCGACTGGTCTCCCAAAGTACCTTTCCGTTTTTTATGACTCGAATGGCTCCCCAAAAATCCCAGTAATCTAGCTCCTGTCCTATGTATTTGGTCAGTTGCTGCTGAATATCAAGTTCTTGTTTCTTCATTTTCTTATTCATTCCTGTCTGACGTTGAACGCCCATAATAAGGAGTATCTCCGTAATACTGGTTTTTCAGGGTGCAACCGGACCAATATCTGCGAAAATATAAATAGTCGTCACAATACTGATTGTAATGATAATCGTAGACAGTTCTCTTTTCAAAGAGCCGGAAGCCGCTTTTTTCTGCTGTTCTGCGGGAAGCCGGATTGTCGATATCCATTACAACAACCATATAATCAACCCCATGTGTCTGGCAGAAATACTCAGCAAATGCCTCTGCCGCTTCGGATGCATAGCCTTTTCCAGTATATTCTCCAATCATCATCCATCCCAGTTCATATTCATGGAGCATATTCTGTTTGCTGAAGGTAAGAACTCCCATTACAAGGCCGGTTTCCTTGTTTTCAATAGCATAACAGCGCCATGTGTCGGTGTCGCCGTTTTCCTCAATTCTTTGAAAAGCATGGATATAGCTGTCCATATCTTCTCGTTTGGCATCAACATCAAGAAAATCCGGACAGAATTCCATTACCTGCGGATCGGTTTTGATTCTGTACAGGGCATCCGCGTCTTCATCCCGGAACGGACGGATAATCAGCCTTTTTGTTTCCATTATGATTTCTCCACTTTTATAATTTCTTCCAGAATGTCCAGTGCGAACCTTTTCCATAGCCAACTTTCTTATAGAAGGGGTTTTCGCCTCCGGTCATGTGAGTGGCACCAAGCGGCTTGAGAGTGCGGTAGTGTTGTGTGAGAGCTGCAGCTGCAAGCCCGCGATTTCTGTGATCCGGATGTGTACAAAGCGGTTCCATGTAAGCCAGATGATTTTGCGGTACCCACCACATGCCGGAAAAGCACACGTATTCTTCAGCAGCATCTGCTATGATGACGTTGTATTGCGGAGTGGAATGCGGAGATGGTGACAAGAATGAGGCCCAACCGCTTTTATGCGATTTTGCGGGTGTCCAGAAATAAGAGTCGTCGTATTTATCCCAGTCCTTGAACTCGCCCTTTTCGCCATGACCAAAGCCATACCAGCAGAGCTTAGAGCATTTTACGATATCAATATCCTTTTGGTCTACAAAGTGATAGCCTTCCGGCAGCTCATAATTCAGTTGGTTCTTAAAATCAAAAATCATGTCTTCATATTCGTAAACCTGTTTGAATCCGCGCTTTGCTGCAGCATCTTTAAGGAACTGCTGACCGCCGAATAAGACAAACTGCTGCTCGCCGCCAAAATGTGGCATATTCGAAATTGCATAATCAACAAGTTCATCTGCCAGAAACTCATAACCTTTGCGGACATTAAAATAAATGTCTGTGACAGGAGCTTCGTAATAAACAAAAGCAACTACTTTATCTCCGTCAAACCAAAATCTGTCCAGAAACGAATATGAAGTATCCATCCAGGAAGAAGTGAGTGCATATTCAAAAAATGGTGCAGCCCGTCCATTATCATTTTCCCTGTCATAAGTTTCTACGAGGAAATCCCAAACTAAATTAATATCTGATAATAAGTTAAATTGTTTTGTCGTTATTTTCATTTTTTTCTCCTGTGTAAGACCGCCCGGTAGGCGGTCGGTGTTGTATCGAAAAGCGTTAAAAAAATTGCGTACGCAATTTTTAGCTTATCCTCCATAATAATTAGAGTCACTACCGGTCGTGCTATGGTTTTATAGTAACATAAGAAATTACGGAATAAAAGTGTCAAAAATAGTTTAAAATGATTTTGCTATAACAGGTATTCCCTCACAGAATCCCAAATGCCATATCATACATTTCTCTTGCATCAACGGTGTTCCTGATATAAGTAGGATTGTCCGGTTCGTACCTGACATATTTTTCGACTTCTTCAATGAGTGCCAGGTAGCAGACTGCAAGGGCATATCTGATTTCTGTTTCTTTGGTGAGGAAGATTTTTTCTTCGGCCATTTGGTTATAAATATCCAGCTCTTTTTGCTTGGCAGAAAGAGGAGCTTTTTGACCGGGACCGAGCGTTATAAAATCAGCAACTGGGTCCCCCCAAAATCCGCGCTCCGGATCTATCCAGCAGATTTTTCCTGTTTCCTTATTATAGAGAATATTGCTGTCCCAGAGGTCAAAGTTCACCATTCTGCAGGGCACTGTCTCAAGCAGCTTTTTATGCTTATCAATCAATCCTACAAAGCGCTCGCCGTCAGGTGTCTCATGCCCAAGACTTTTACAATCATCAACCAGCCTGATTGCCATATTTTTCAGAGCCTCATACCATGAAGCTTTAAGTCCCGTCTGTATGTAGCCGTATCCGTCGTTTGTAATCCTATGTATTTTAGTGAGCATGCAAATTTTCTGCTTTTGAATTGCTTCATATTCTTCTGCAGATATGCCCATCTCCCAAATCAGTCCTCCGGGCATGAGCTCCATGATAAAGCAATTGCTCTTTATGATTTCTTTGGAAAAATCAGAAACATAAACTTTTGGGCAGAGGATATCTGTTTTTTCGTGCATCTGAGAATACCAGAAAACCTCTGATTTCATCATGTTCTTTTCATAAGTCAGAACCTTTGAACCTTCCGGCGGCGCAATCTTTAATGCATAGGAAAGGCCGTTATCACATGTGACTTTGTATGCCGCGTTAAACTCCCCGCTTCCAAGGGAAACTGTTTCAACCACATTTCCCAATTTGTGATAAGAAAACAATTTCCTGATCTCAGCTTCCGAAGCATCATATTTTGTCTTGCTTATAACTGTCACAACAGTACCTCCTATTCCTATAAACTCCTAATTGCAGTTCCCGCCCGCTTCGCGGTCGGTCGCGCTTTCCGCCATTCCGCTTTCGCTCCAGCCGCTTCCCTCGCTTCGCTCAGTCCAGTGGCCGCCTTCGGCGTGGCTCCAATCGCTAACTGATTTCAGAACTTCCAATTCCTGCATATGGAATGTCATGAATAAGACATTCCGCTGCGTCTTCAATATCTTCAAAGTCAAGTTCATCGCCTTCTCGGGCGGCGCATTCAAACTCATCCACGATATTTTCAATCAACACCATGTCTATAAATAGCGGCAGTTTTTCCAGCATCTCTTCCGGGATTTCCGTTTCGGATTTATAGCCCTGCAATTGAAGGTCGAAACACTGCTGCATCAGCGCAAAGCGTTTGTACTGGTCAGCTTCCTGCCTTGTCCAGCCTTCGTTGTGAAGCCAGAGATTTGCAAGGTCAAACATATACCAGCAGTTCATGCAGTTGTCAAAATCGAATACTGTGATTGCGCCTGTATCCATATCGATATGGTAGTTGCCGTCGCTGAAATCAAAGTGAATCAGACCGTAGGTGTTTTTATCTTTTGGGAGGGCTCGGAAAGCCTCAAGTCGCTTGGCAATGGCAAATTTCAGTTCGCTGTATTCGTCACGGAGCAAGTTGTTTATATATGTCATGTTATATTTGTCAAAGTAATCCGGACGGGAATGAACAGGCTTATATGTCTTGGACAGTCTGTGGATTGCACCAAGGGCTTTGCCGGTATTGTAGAAGTATTCAGTCAGAGGTACACCTTCGCGGTATCGGTAGCCGTTATCCGCAAGAAGCATTCCTTTAGCATAGGCAAACAGACTGACGTACACTGATTTGTCATCTGCTTCCACACACTCCATCAGTCTGCCCTGCACAGACGGAATCACATTTGCAACAGGCGCACCGTTTTCTGCCAGATAGCGCACAAACTCTGTTTCGGCAAGGTAAGCGTTTTCACTTCTGTCACCAAGTGAAGAGATTCGGAGAACATATAGTTTTTCTCCATCGCGGCTCACGATTACAATTTGATTCCGTCCACCTTCATGGCCAGATACCGGAGTAAAATTACAATCCTCAAGAGAATAAAGTTTTTTTGCTTGTTCAATAATTTTAGTCAATTAGTTTCTCCATAACAATTCCGTCAGAGTTCCATTTCAGAACAGTTTCGTATCCCAGCTTTTTGTACCAGTTTTCAATATGGGTATAATGTATCCACGAAATGTCGTATTTTTCTTTTTTCAGTAAATCAGTAGCTCCTCTTACCAACTCGAGTCCTATGCCCTTTCCCCGATACTTTGGAATGGTTCCGACACAACCCGGTCCACCGACATTAAGATTATCCTGCTTTCCAAAATCACTTAATATGCAGAAAGCAACCACAACATCTCTATCAAAGGCACAAAAAACTCTGCTCCATTCTCCAAAATACTGTACCCAGTCTTCGTCTACTTCATATACAGCCTTCTTAAGTTTACTGATATCGCCCTTATATTCGCCAAAGGTAATATTCTCAGGACAAGGAGGCACTACTTCAAGCGGTGAATCACTGCGCAGATCCATTATTAGTTCCGAAAACACCCAATCCTTTGGCATTTCTTTTATTCCAGGGTCATCAAAGAATCCGGGATGCATATTGTTAAACATTTTCAAATAATTCATATTGCTATCTCTTATCCTTTATTGCAGCTCTGCACCAATCCATTCTTCCCGGGTAATAGCAAAAGCATAAGAAATCTCATTCTTCGGATCCGGATATTCCTTCACCTTTTTCATGCCATTTGCCATGGCTGTGCGCCAGGAGCCTTCGTTTGTGTACTTCATATAAGAATACAAAACGTTGTAACTTGTGTTCATGAAGGCCCAGTCACGGCAAGCACGCGCAGCTTCCTTTGCAAAACCACGCCGCCAGTATTTTTTATGGATGTGATAACCGATTTCCGGGAGCATTTCTCCATCAATATTCTGCAACGTTAGCCCGCAGTCTCCGATGAACTCTCCGGTTTCCTTGAGAACCACAGCCCAAAGTCCAAAGCCGTACTGCGCGTAGTTTTCCAGATTCCATTCAATCCAGCGTCTGGTTCTCGCTTCGTCAAAAGGTGCCGGATAATGCTGCATGGTCTCGGCATCAGACATTATTTCATAGAGGGAGTCAAAATCATCAATTGTATACTCCCGCAGCAGGAGTCTTTCTGTTTCAATCATAAACTTTTTTACCTCAATATTTATTTTCCAAAATCTTACATTTTAATGGCTTTTGTTGCCATTGATGTGTTGATGTAGTTGTCAAAAAGCCAACAGCCTCTGTCTTCGTAAAAGCCTGCGATAACAAAGCCGGCGGAAATCTGGCCCTGAATCTGTTCCTCTATCGGGTGACCCCAGGAAAAACCTTCTTCTGCCGAAAGCTCGCGAACAGCCTCGTCATCCTGATGATCTATATCCGCATACGGAATTGAATATTTTAATTCAAGTTCGCCTTTTTCAAATTTCTTGAGATCAAAAATATACTCGAGCGGACTTCCAAAACCTGCAACAAGAATGCCGCCTTTTTTAAGAACACGTGAGCACTCCTTCCACACAATAAGAATATCATCTACATAATTGTTAGACCACGGATGAACAATCAAATCAAAGGAAGCGTCGGCAAACATCGACAAGTTCTGCATGTTTCCCTGAACTGTATTTATTGTAAGCCCGTCTCGTTTTGCCACGTACCGATCTTTTTCCAGCTGCCCCTGACTGTTATCAAAAACTGTGACATCTGCACCGATTGCCGCAAGAATAGGCCCCTGTTGTCCACCACCACTCGCAAGACACAATACTTTAAGTCCTTTCATCTCGGCCGGAAACCAGTCGCGTGGAACAGGTTTTTCTGGAGTCAAAATAATATGCCAGTCGCCATTTCGTGCCTTTGCAACTTCTTCCGCCGTAACAACTGTCGACCATCTGTCATTATTTTCTGCGCGTTTATCCCAAATTCGTGAGTTTTCTTCTACGTATTTCATTTCGGTTTCCTTAACATAAAAGTCTTCTCATATAATAGCATTAATTTGCCGGGAAATTTAAGTCTGTGCACGAAATGTAAGAATTCATACACGAAATGACGGGATTTTTTATGTTTAAATTATATCAACCCATTCGAAACCAGAAAAGCTTCTGGAGTTTGTACTATTAGAGATGCATTTTTATAATCACGCAAATTACGTGTTAAAAGGATATTAATTCCATTTTCCTGCGAGGTGTAATATTGAATGGCATCTTCAAAATCTGTAAAGTCCGAATTAAGAGCTTTGTCAACTACTGCTTCGGATGAATCAATTATATGAATCAGGACACGTAATTTTCGCAACGACTTTTTGGCTTCTTCATTTCCTAATTGCTTTCGAAGGATGTAAAAGGTATTTGCAAAAATCAGCGGAGTTGTATAAAGTTCAAGCTTTTTCATTTCGGCAAAGGTAAAAAGAACTGCCGAAAAATGATAGTGCGGAATACGCTGTGCGAGAAGATCAAGAATTACATCTGTATCTATAAAAACCTTATTCATATTTGTGGTCCAGATATGAAGTATAATCAGATTTGTAATGGTAATTTTCGTCCAGCTGAATAATTCCTGAAAGTTCGTTTACAATAGGGCTGTATTTAAAATCTCCTGATTGCTGCTGAAGCGTTAGTCCGTCAAAAAAATCTTCAACAATAGCCGAAAGCGAAGTTCCTATAGAGGAAACATATTTTTTTGCACGTGAGATAGAATCGTCTTTTAGTTTTAAGGTTAGCTTAGTATCCATGACAGCACCTCTGTACGTATAGAATAACATACATTGTACGTACTGTCAATTTTTTTTATTAACGAAGTTTAATTCTTACAAAATATCCGTCCTGGTCTTTGTGATGAATCACACCGCCATTTTTTATCATAACACGAAGGCTCGCCGGATTGTCAATGTTGCAATGAAGATACAGTTCATTTTCCGGGACAATTTTGCGCGCCTCTTCTATCAAAAGCTTAAGCCCCTGCGTACAATAACCAAGACCGCGATATTCTTTTTTGATAAACTGACCAACGTGCCCGCTTCCAGTTTCGAGCGAAGCATTCAGATGATGCCGAAGCCTCAGTTCTCCGACAATTATGTGATTTGTACGGTCGTCAGGATTTCCTTCATCACTCCAGAGAAAATAAAAAGTTTCCGGGACATAACCTTCAGGCATATTTTTGCCAAGGGCATGATCAAGCATCCGCGGCAAAGTGATTGCTTTGAAATCCTCAAAAGAAACATCATGATAGTTATTTAAAAATCCGTTTTCATCCGCCGGCTCAGCAGCAACAAACGCGTGTTCTTTTTCTATGTCTTCAATGTTAGCGGGTTTTAGATAGAGCATGTTGGTTATTCCTTTTTTCTATGCCGTAAACCAGTCTTCCAGGCGCAGAAAAGATCTTTCCTTAAATTGTTCAAAGTCCGAAGTGTTGTGAGTTACAAGCACCATGCCGTTGGAAACTGCCGTTGCGGCAATCTGGGAATCATAGTAGGGAACAGGTTTGCCGTTTTTTTCGGCAGCGGCCTGGATTTCGCCACAGATTTGGGCGGAGAACTTGTCGAAAGAGATGACATCCATATTCAAATCCAAATCATTAACAAAACTCTTAAGAGTATTCTTTCTTTTACCTTCTGGCATTCGGGATACACCACGGATTATTTCCTGCCAGGTAATAGAAGAAATCGCGCATAAATCTTTTCTGGCATTGTAAAAATCTATAACCTGCGCATCTGGTCTTTCCTTTACAAATTCTGAAACGATATTTGTATCCAATAAATAAGTCTTTTTCATTACATCCTCCTTTCTCTAAACCCAAGGATCTTTATTAGGATCCGGGCACTCTCTTGATGGTGTAAAATCAAAACCTAAATCATCAAGTTCACCTTCATGCTCTTTACGCCACTTTGTAAGCCAATCGACTTTGCCGGCTTTTCTTTCTTCATACTCGCTATAACTCATCATCACTGCCACAGGCTTATCATAGCGGGTAAGTTCAACAACTTCGCCTTCTTCTGCACATTTTACCAGCGCCGAAAAATTATTACGCGCCTCATAAATAGAAGTTCTGCACATAGCGACCTCCTTGTGTTCTAATTTCATAAGAATTATAACATGAGAAAATATGCTAGTCAACAAAATAAATGTTAGCCAACTTATTATAAGATATTGTAAATATTTCGTTCTGAATAAAAAAACCGACCGTAAAAAAACTTACAGTCGGTTAACTGATTTATTATTCGTATTCTACTTCTTAGGTTCCAGGCTGATCTAGTTTTGGTTCATCACCAGTCAGATATTCGTCAATCTCTTCTCCTGTACCATAGCTTGCTTGTGTTCGAACCGCGCTGTAAATATACACGGTTTTTGTTTCAAGGTCGTCAATTCTTAGATATTGTATAGCCTCTCCTTTATCAGTATAAGAAACAACGGCCTCCATGGTGCTGGCAAGATTAGCAACTTTTGCATACAAGGCTCCAAGTTGTGCGACTGTCATTGCTTTTGGTAGCTTATATGTATTATCTGTTGATTCAAAGGCAGGGAATTTTACCTTGTCGTTTTCGAAATTCAAAACAACCTCAACAACTTTGTCTGCTTTATATCCAAAGCGGCTGTCAAATGTAATTGTAATTTTAGAATTTGTAGAATCAGTTATTTCAAGAGTTTTATCCTTTTTATCTTCAAGAAGGTATGAAGAATCTTTAAGAATAATAAGATATTTGTCAGCGGAGATAACACCTACCTTTTCAATTTCAGAATTAAATAATTTATAATTTTGATTTCCCTTACGTCCTGTAGGTCTATAGTCTTCGATACCAGTACATTCCAAAATTGTAGTATCTTCAGTTTTCCAGATACCAGCTTGTTTGTACCATTCTTTACCAGCAATAAAATCTTTTTGGTATTGATATGTGTTGCCTTTGAATTTACTGCTATTATAAATGGAATCTGCACTTCTGATAAATTTATCATAAACCTTGAAAGTTTTCTGATCATATATATCAATTGTTTTAAATTCATTAAAATCCTGTTCTTTTCCTTCTTCTGCCTCTTTGAATTCAAAAACTTCTTTATTTCCATCATTATTTATTTCAAGGTAATACTTGTCTTTATACAGTGAAACTGCATATTTTGATTTTTTAAGATTAGAATCATCAAAATAGAAATACTCAAATCCCCAGTAATTTAACCATTGACTATTGTATCCATCAGCTTCAAAACCATAGTGCCTGTAGCAATTGTAAGAGTCGTCAACCGAAAAATCTGGTTTCATCTTGTATTCTGATTCTACTAAAACATAATCTTTATCCTTTACAGAGTCTTCTGCTTTTATAATTTCTGCGACATCAAGCATTTCATCTTTTAACTCTGTTTTTGTCCATACAGAATAAGATTTGTTAGTAATTGGTGTATTACAAATTTTATCCTCAGGAGTTTTTAGACTGCAGTATTTTGTTTTGGATTCGTATTCCAGATTTAAAGTTGAACCATTCAAAGTTGGAATTACATAATTTCTGTCATTCAAAAAACCGTAATAGTGCATATAGTCATTCTTGTCTTGCGCAGTGTTTTCGTAGACAGACAAATATTTTCTTAATATAGGCTTGAATGTTTCTGAAGAAGTATAATCCGTATCAGAATTATTAAGATAAGTAAATGTAAATGCGAGATTACCATACATATTTTCTACTTTACCAATGGCAAAAGTATCGTAAATCTTATCTCCTGTGTATGTAACCTGTTTATTTACAGATCCTTCGACCACCGATCTATATCTGTCTCCACTGCTATAAACTTCGATTTTATCCACCCATGTTTTTGTATAAGATTCTTCCCATTGCATTTTACCAAAATAAACATTGTTATCTTTATCTACATGGAAATAATGCCTGGTTTGAATTTCTTTATCTATTGTGGCTGTTTTATTCTCCGTATATGTTTCTACCAGATAATATGTCTGATTAGAATCATCACTGTTTTCTGTATTACTGGAAGCGGTTTTATGTTCGTGTGTACAGGTATTATCATCGTATTTAAATTTTTCAAAGAACCAGGTTGTATCAGTAAGGTTATTAGCAGAAACACTACCATTGTCGTCATTGTTTTCCTGGGTGCCCTGATCTCCTTTGTCATCTTTGCCGTCTTTTTTGCTCTGACCACTATTGTCACCAGGTTTGTCAGGATCATTTTCATATCCACTTTTTGGATTCGGGTCATATCCTCCGCCCGTTCCAGATGTATTTCCACATCCTGTAAACAACAATGCTGTAAAAATAAGGATTGCAGCAAACTTCAATAAAAATGATTTTTTCATTCAAAACCTCCTTTTAAAATTATAAACCACAAGTTAGTAAAGGTTTATGAAACGATGGAAATAAAAATATGAAATTCCGTATTAAAAATTATGAAAAATTCATAAAAATTTTTGGGAAAATAGATTTTGTATTTAAGGTAAATCGGTGCTTATTCCCCGAATTTAGAAATTATTTCCTGTACATTTTTACAGCCGGTCTTTTCAAAAATATGGGTAAAATAATTGTCTACAGAGCGGGGGATGATGTTCAGTTCTTCAGCAATCTGAACCTTCGATTTTCGCTCAAGGATTTTCTTGAAAACAATCTGTTCCTGTTTTGTAAGTCCATCAAACATCGTCTTATAGGTGAAAAGTGGAGAAACAAGATTCTGTTGTACAAAGGTTTCGCCTGTAAGAATGTTTTTGATTGCTGTAATCAGAACGGATTCGGGGGCAGATTTTTCTACAAAACCATGCGCACCGGCTTCCAGCACAAGCGAAAGTATTCCGGGTTTTGCGTACATTGAATAAACAAGAACTTTAATCGAAGGATATTCGGCTCTTACCTGACGTAATAAATCAAGCCCGCTGTCTTCTCCTAAAAATAAATCAAGAATCAAAATGTCGGGAAGATTGTCCATACCATTAACTGCAAGCATGCTTATTTTTTCTAATGCTTCTGATTTTGAAAAAGCTGAACCTGCACATTCAAGTCCGTTTTTTTGTGTAATCAATTGTACTAGTCCCATATTTGTAACCGTATGGTCTTCCACAACAAAAAAAGTTTTCATATTATTATTCCTTTGAAAATTTTTATCTGCGTTCCATAATCCTTTTCGGAAGTTATAAAAAGCTCGGCTCTAATTAAGTCTGCACGCTTTTTCATTCCTCTTAAACCAAAGTGCTTTTCCTGGTCAATTTTTTCAGTGTCAAAGCCTTTTCCGTCATCACTTATAAAAATGTAAAGACCTTTTTCTTCGTTGCCGTTTGCGTTGCGGATTAAAATTACGATTTCATCTGCCTCTGCATGTTTTGCAATGTTTGTAAGAGCTTCCTGAACGATTCTATAAAGATTTAGAATTTCATCCTTTGTGAGAAAAGAAGAGTCTGTATTTTCAAGGATTGAAAGACGTAAATCAGTATCATAATTTTCGGTAAATTCCTCGCATAAATTTTTTATGCATAAAAGAAAATCATTTTTTGTAATATCGGGAGGAGCAAGGTTGTAGCTCATTGAACGAACTTCAGCTAACGATTTTGAAAGATAGCTGGCTAGTTGCGGAAGACTTTTTGCAGCATCTTGTTTTTCGCATAAACTTTTGCAGTAGCGAAGATTCTGTGCTACTGTATCATGAAGCTCGCGTGCAATACGCCCTCGCTCTTCTTCCTGCCCCTGAATCGTAAACATAAGATACTCGTTTGATTCCTCTAATTTTTTCTTTGATTTTGCAAAATGAATAAGAAGGATTACTCCTGCCAAAAGAAGCACAAAAAACACGATATCAAAAAAAATAAAATAGGTTGTGTATCTCTGAATTATTTCTTCAAGTTCTAAAACCGTAGTTGCAGGCTCAGGCATTTATTTTTTCTCCAGAAATCTGTCGCATAATTTATATATACCAAAACCTGCAAAAGTTGCAAGAAGCCTGTCTAAAAATGAAATTGGAATCTGAGCAAGAATACAGGAAGCTAAAAGACTGAGCCGTTGATGCACAAAACCCTCGGTAAATTTTTTAATAGGATTCATCATGTCAGGAATTTCGTAATATTTATAATGGAAAAAATCAATTATTCCACCAGCAATAATTGTGCAGAATGAAGAAAGCAAAGCAATCAAAATAAGATATAAAAGTGTTACCGGTATACTGATTTTGAATTCATTTTTATGGCGGGCAATAAGCCAGGTGGAAAGTACGATAAGAATGCCACAAATTGCATAAGAAAGCATGAATGGATCAAAAAATCCTTCTTGTCTGAACCACAAAAGAGAGTTGATAATATTGTAACCTAGTGAAACGCAAAGTCCTGGTACAAGCCCAAGATAAAACACAACAGCCACCGTCCATATTGTATCAAAGAAAAGTGGAATATTGAGCACATGATAAAAAATATCTGCAGTAAAAAAATTAAGAATTTCAGCAATAATGCAGAGGATTATAGTTTTGGGTATTTTATGCATTTCATGAATCATAAGATTAATTATATCAAACATTTACGACATTTGTAAATTTTTAACTACGGTAATTGTTATAGAGCAGGGTGACTGTTTGTTAATAATTCTTTATAAATCTCACAATTTTAGCTTCTTTTCCCTGATAATCTCCCAACCCCTGGAAGATCTGAACAAACCCGCATTTTTCCAAAACGCGCACGGAGGCTAAATTTTCCGCAAGGCAGATTCCGTAAACTTCTTTGATATTGAGTTTTTCGGCCATCACAGGAAAAAAAGCTTTTACTGCTTCTGTTGCATACCCCTTCCCTGTAAACTGTTTTGCAATGTGATAACCGATTTCCCAGGAACCATCATCAATCTGGCAAAGCTGAATATAGCCGATATTCTGGCCGCCGTCATTCGTGATTATTGGATATACAAATGGACCGTCATCGCTGTCATATCGCGACATCAAAAACTTAATTGCAGCGCGGGCTTCTTCTGCAGAATCATAAACTTCATCCGGGACAAATCGTCTGATGTCGTCGTCCTGCGAGTTTTCGTAGACGCTCTGGGCCATGTCCGGGGAGAAAGTTGTAATTGTAAGATGCGAGGTTTTTATATTCATAAGATTTTACTCAATTGGTATGCGGATGATATGTTTCTGATCCTTGAAATCTCCAATAATCTGGCCGCCGTTTTTCAGCATGATTTTTATGGTAGGCTCGTTGCTTTTCATCGGGAACAGCTTAATTTCTTTATATCCGAATTCTTTGCATTTTTTCAACAACTCTTTGAATAAAATACTTCCGTATCCTTTTCCTCTATATTCCTTAGCGATGCCGTACCCCAGATTTCCTGCGCCGACAACCGTTTCCAGATACTCGGATGACGAATGCCTGACTCTGCCGTAACCGACAGGAATACCGTCAACATACAGAACATATGTGGTATACGGAATCCATCCTTCCGGCAAATCAATGCCTCTGGAATTTTTGTCCGTTATCCGCAGCCACTCTTTATACTCGTCATAGGAAAGGTCATATGCCGGATTGGTAAAACCGTTTTCCACAGCAGAAATTCCCTGCAGCATATCATATTCCGGTTTTCCCATATCCAGCGATAACTGTTTTAATTCTATATTAGGCATATTCTTTTTTTATCCTATAAAAATACTATGAAGGAGAAAATGTGGGATGTCAATGGATTAATGTGTCGCTTTCAAAGCGACCACTTTTGAATAATCGTGTTGTATTCTTATTTCAAATAAAGGAGGAACTTCTATGAAGAAAAAAGAAAAAACTGCAGAACAAAAGAGAGAAGAATTATTTGAAAAGTTTAAATCTGTTGAACTTTCACCATTGCCATACTTTACAAATGAGTTACTGTATTTTCCTGAGGAAATGGCAAAAGAAATGAGACAAATAGCAGACAGACATAATTGCACAGTCAGTTATGTGATCAGTCATTTTCTTACGGATTTCTTATCTGAAACAAAAGAGATTACTGAAATTTCAGCAGAATCTTTGATTGAATTTTCAAAGAACAAACCATATCTGCTTATCAAAAAAGATGGTAAACCATTTGCCAGAGTTTCGTTCTTTGGGGAAGATGAAAGATGGTTGAAAGATTATGAATTCAAAGAGAATGAATCTAAATAACCTTTTCGCCATAATGATCAAGAATTTGATTTACGGTGATGACGTCAAAAATATGATGCCCAAAACAATATCGTAAAATTAAATCTGAACGCAAGCTTTTTGAAAGTGAATAACCAGCTGATTTTAGCAGGTCTTCTGTTTCATCTGTATCCAGGTTCATTGCAAGGCAAAGCTTGAGCAATGTATTTTTGTTCGGATGATAATCTGGTTGTGTTCGAATCTTGGAAAAAAGTTTGCGGTCTATATCGGCTTTTTTGTAAACTTCAACTTCATCCAGCTGTTTGGAGAGAATTATTTTGCGGATATTATCCTGCAGAATATCATCCGACTGTTGTATGAATTCATTTATGGAACCATAGTTTGGATTTGGACTTTTAATTTCCTGTATGGTTTCATGAGATTCGTAGCGGAATTCAGTTTTGATGTAGGAATCAATTTCTTCAAAGTTGATTTGGGACATATTCTGCATATTCAAATTATGTAGTAAATCTGTGATTTATTAAAGAGTAAGGACTATTTATGGAAGAACAAAATGAATTACTTTTAAGCGAAGCTTTATTAAAAGATAAGATTTATGTTATTCGCGGAGTTCAGGTTATGTTGGATTCTGACCTGGCGGAAATATATGGGTATACGACAAAGCGATTAAACGAACAAGTTAAGAATAATATTGAAAAATTTGATGAAGAAGATTTAATGTTTCAATTAACCAATGAAGAAGTTAAGGAACTTTCAAGGTCAAAAATTTTGACCTTGAACAATGATTTTTTGAGGTCAAAATTTTTGACCTCAAAAACTGATAATGATTTAGATCCTAATATTTTGAGGTCGAAAATTTCGACCTCAAAAATCGAAACAAGAGGTGGTCGTCAATATGCACCATATGCCTTCACCGAACAAGGTGTTTACATGCTCATGACAGTTCTAAAAGGCGAACTTGCCACAAAACAAAGCAAAGCTCTTGTCCGTCTGTTTAAGAAAATGAAAGACTATGTTATTGAAAATCAGGAAATCCTGAATCATCGTGATTTCTTACGTCTTTCATTACAGACAGCCGATAATGCTCAAAACATTATTGAATTCCGACAGAAACTCACAGAAATAGACGACAAGGTTGAAAATGTCGTAAGCAACCTTGGTGATATGGTTCGAAAATCTGAACTTTCACCTATTATGTTAAATCTTGGGAAACCAGAAATTCCTCCGGGATGGTTAGTTTTGAACGGGCAACCTGTAGAAAATGATTTAGCATATCAACAGATTTATACGCTTGCAAACAAAACCATCACCATTATTGATAATTACATTTCTCTAAAAACACTTGTGTTATTTAAACATGCAAAACAAAACGTTTCTGTCACAATTTTCACTGATAATATACATAATGGCCTTCATAAAGTTGAATTCGATGATTTTTGCAAGGAATATTCTGGTTTGAAAATAGACTTAAGAAAAGCAAACAATATCTTTCACGACCGGTATATCATTCTTGATTACAACATGCCTGATGAAAAAATATATCTTTGCGGCTCATCATCAAAAGACGGCGGACGAAAAATTACGACAATATCAAAAATAGATGATACATCCCTTTTCAAACCGATATTGTCGCAAATACAAAACAATCAAATACTACAACTTAAGTAACAGACTTGGTTGCTAATTTATCTCCACATTCCCTTTCAAGTCGCAATAATTTTCGCTGATCCAGTTTTGAAGTTTTTCTTTACTAAACTCTGTGGATTCAAAAATTGATGTATCGGGCTTAAGGAGAATCTGGGTTCCGTGTGGGATTTTAGAATCATTAGTTTTGCTTGTGACGGAATGCTGTGGAACTCCGCGGATGTAATCCTGTTCGTATATTTTTCCATTCCGCCAGACAGTTATTGTAAGCTTTTCGCAAAGAGAGTTTACAAGCTTAAGGTCATCAAAGGGTAGGTCTCCCATCTGGGCATATTCAACCTTTGTAATCGGCTTACCGGAAAAAAGATTCTGCAGGATTTCTTCGTGAATCACTCCATCGCCATCCAGTTTGATTCCGCGGCCATCATCAAAAATCCTAAGGTAATTATCCGGCAATAGGCTAAGCTCAATTATTGAACAGAAACCCGCAGCCATTTCTTCAAAAGAATTACCAAGAATCGTGAAAATCATTTTGTGCATATCATCACTTAAACTCATTTTTTGTTCCTCCATAGATTTTGCTTTACTATTTGTTAAAAGTTCAAACTCCGGAATTTCGTACTTTTGCAAATAGTTTCTAATATTTTTTGGAGAAGAGCCAAAAAGACTTTTGAACGATCTTGAAAAACCTTCATGAGATTCAAAGGAATATTTCATGGCAACATCAACCACTTTCATACCATCCAGCAAATCCTTTATAGAATATTGCAGCTTCCTGATTCGTACATAACCAGTAATTGGAATGCCGTAAATATCCACAAATTTTCTGCTGATGTAAAAAGGACTGTAGCCCATAAAATCTGCGAGTTCCTTTAACTCAATTTTCTTTTCAATGTTTTTTTCAACATATTCAAACAGCGGTTTAAAATCATCCATAAAGTCATCTCCTCCAAAACTTTATGAGATGATTATACCCTGGAGGTGATTTTGCTTCTTGATAATGTTTGCCATTCCGCAATTTAATTTTCACCCCTCAAACACCGCTCTACCTGCTTTGCGGACTTCTACAATTTTATATCCGCCTTCTTCGTAAATCCTTTTTGGAGTTTCACCGTCGGGCCATATGTAAATATTTTTTATATTGTTTTGTTTGCACCATTCTACATATTCATAAAACAAGGCTCGGCCGGCGCCCATCCTTCTGTGCTTTTTGGAAACAAGAAGATAGTCTACACGGCAGGCTCGTTCAGAAATGTGACCATACAAGAGGCCTATCACTTTTTCTTTTGAGCGGACTGCAAACATCCAGTAGCCGGGCTTTTCCAAACTTGTTTTTACAACTTTTATTTCCCAGGGTTCTTCGGCTTCCAGAAAAACGTTCTCAATTTCATCACTCCATTTATCAACTTTGAAAACGGTCAGTTCAGGATTCGGAATAATTTTATTTTCGCCGGACGCAAGCATATATTCCTGATCTTCTACCCAGCTTTTATATCCTACCTCTTTCAGTTCGCCACTGATTTCATCAAACCAGTTGTCATCAAGCATAGACTGATAAATTATCGGACGACAGCCTTTTGTTTTGTAAAAACTTGTTATGTCGGTAAGCACCTCTTTAAGGTTGCTGATTTTATCTTTATAGATTACTGCATGATTAGAATCAAAAGAGTCTTTATTATTTGTGCTGTAGAACAAAATCCCATAAGGCCGCTCTTCATAATCAGCAAAAATTTTGGGGAACAAATCTTCTTCAAGGTAACAGTCGGTTAGTTTCATCTAATTCTTCTTTATTATTTCATTCCTTATCCACTCCATTCGCCACGCCAAACATTTTTCTACTATCGAACTTTTTATCGCTGTTTCGTAACCGTGGCAGGTGCCTTTCATATCTTGAACTTCAACGGAGATGCCCTGGGCTTTTAACTTTTCTGCAAACTCAATTCCTTCGTCGTGGAGGCAGTCGTATTCTGCAGCTTCAATGTATGTTGGAGGGAAAAATCCCAAATCTTCAATTTCTGAAATTGATGCATATTTTGCCTGGCTGTGCTCCTGTCCTTTCAAATACATATCCCAGAAAAGTTTATTGCAATTCGAATCCCAGATTGGAGTGTCGGTAAAACGCTTCATAGAATCTGTAATCATTCTTTTATCAAGAACGGGATATATAAGCATTGCGCCTTTTGGAAGCGGCTGATTTCTGTCATGCAACATAACCGTTACCGCAGCAGCAATATTTCCTCCGGCACTGTCTCCTGCCACGATAATTTTTTCTTTGTTGATTTTCATTGATTCTGCATTTTGCAAAACCCACATATAAGTGCTGTAACAATCTTCAAGCGCAACAGGATAGCGGTGTTTTGGAAGCAGTCTATAATCCGGCATGACAACCTTGCATTTCAATTCCCGGGCATACCATTTTGCAATTTCATAGTGAGCTGCAGATGCCCTCATCAAAAATCCACCACCATGAAAAAACATAATGCAGGGGAGGGGACCTTCATTCTTACGCGGTTCTATTATCAAAGTTGAAAGCTCTGCTCCGTCAAAGCCAGGCGTAGAATATTTTTTCACCGTAACAAATTCATCCGATTTACATTTGATAAAACCATAAGCAAAGTTCACCAGAGGATACAAACACCCAACCATCGAACCGCTGTAAATTGAGATGCTTTTTAATTCTTTAGATATTGGATATTTCATGATCTATTTTTAATATTTTAGCACAAACCTACTTATTTATTATCACTGCTGTTCCACCTTCAACTTTGTAGCAGCCATTTTTATATTCTGCGCCTTTTCCTGTAATATGCAAAACTTGGCCCTCTTCCATTGTAACTTCGCATTTTTTATGAGAGGGATTGATGACAACAATACAGGCTTTTCCATCAGCAGCAGTTCGTTTATAAACAAGCGGATACCCGGTTTCAATAAACTCAATTTCACCAAGATTTTGAAGTGCCGGAGTCTGCATTCTTAAGCTGATTAAAGCATTTACTTCATGCCACAAAGATGATTCATCTGCCATCTGCTGTTTTACAGTAGGGCGATCCGGAGCCGGATCCTGAGGAATGTAGAGTTTCTTTTTGTCGGCAGAACTAAAACCGGCATTTTTAGAAGAATCCCATTGCATTGGAGAACGTGCACCGGTCCGGCCATAGCCTCCTTCTTTTGAAACAAGACCTTCAACATAACGCATTCCAATTTCATCACCATAGTAAATAAAAGGAGCGCCGGGCATAGTCAGAAGAAAAGCAAAAGCAATTTTCATTTCTTGAGGATTTAAACTTCTTGCAAGACGGTCCATATCGTGGTTTCCGGATGGAATACAGATTAAACCTTTTCGTTCAGATTTTTCGTAATTCTCCAGATATTTTTTTACAAACTCTTTTATGTCACCTTTTCCACGACTGGAAAAATACGGCTCCCGGCAGCGGAATAAATCATTGTAGTGAGAAGGTCCAAAATGAAGCAGAAAATCCATGTGAAAACCACCCTGCAAAGATTTATCGGGTTCACCCCACTCACTAACCATTGCTGCAGATGGAAATTCCTTATCAAGAAATGCGCGTACATTTTTCCATAAACGAATAGTACCTTTTCCATCTTCATCATTTTTAACAAGCGAGCCTGCCATATCAACTCTAAAACCGTCGGCACCAAGATTCAGCCAGAAACGCATAACATCTTTCATTGCTTCAAGAGTTGCCTGAGGTCCCGGATCATCAAAACTTTGCTGCCAGCTTTCGCTTGGTTTATAAAATCCATAATTTAATGCAGGCTGATGAGAAAAAAAGTTTACAGCGCAGGAACCATCTCTGTCAGAAATGCCGCGAAGTGAGCCATAACCAGTTGGTTCCTTCCAGATTGAATCAGTCCAGATGTAACGGTCAGTAAATTCATTTTTCTGGGCCTTCATTGATTCTTTGAACCATTTGTGTTCAACAGAAGTATGACCTGGAACTAAATCCAAAAGTACATGCAGGTTGCGTTTATGTGCTTCCTTAAAAAGTTTTTTCAAATCAGCATTTGTTCCGTAGCGGGGAGCCGCTTTTTTATAATCACTAACATCATAACCGGCATCGCCAAAGGGAGAATCAAAACAAGGATTCATCCAGATTGCAGTACAACCAAGCTCTTTAATGTAATCAAGCTTAGAAATAATTCCATTAAAGTCGCCGATTCCATCTCCATTAGAATCCATAAAACTCTGCGGATAAATTTCGTAAAAAACTGCAGTATTAAGCCATTCCGGTTGTTTTGTCATTTTATTTCCTCGACTTTTTTTGCAAAAAATTAAACTTGTCCCGGATAACTAATCTCATCACCCCAGCCGACAATTGTTTCATAAAAGCCCTGAACCTGGATGAGACCGTAAGACCACAAAAAGGCGCGGTCTTTTTCACAAATCTCATTCAGACTTTTCCAGACAACTTCACGGAGTCCTGGATTTTCACTGCCAACTTCTTCGGGGTCATAACCGGTAATGGCCTGCTGGTCGTCAGGGACTGCTACTTCAAAAGAATATTCCTTTCGTCCATGAGAGTACACAATGGCAAGAGGTTTTACAATTGTTCCATCCAGACCACATTCTTCCTTGAGCTCGCGCAGCACTGTCTGCTCTGGAGTTTCTCCTTCTTCAATACCGCCACCTGGAACCGAAAAGAATTCCTTCCCATTATTTGCATCTTTATACCACAACCGTTCCATCAGGATTTTTCCATTGCGGACAACAATGGCTACACTTCTGTTTCTCAATTTCAATCCCACCTATTTTAAATCTTCATAATATTCCAGCAACATTTCCTTTGAAATTGAAATTTGCTGACCTTCGAGTTCCTTATAGATTAAATCTGTTAGTCTAAGCAAACTTGTCCACATGGCATCCGGAGTGTCCTCCGTTATAAAAGTACTTTTGATTGCAGCAATTTCTTCTGGTGGCAGCTTGTCCATTTCGCGGTTTAATTTACTTTCGAGTTTGTAGCGGTCACCGAGCAGATCAACATACAGACTTCTGACATATTCAATGATGCCTCGTGCCCTGAGCAGCGCCCCACGATTAATTGAAACAGCAGTCTGCATCAAACGATGCCACACCAGACTGCAGATAAACTCAATATCTTTTTTCTGCTTGTCACCAAAAATTGCATCGTCCATCCACTTGCGCGAATCAATCATTTTTTGTTCTACGACACCTGTCTTATCATACAACACCTTAAACGCCGGCTTCATTGCAGCGGCCTGCTCATAACAACCAAAACCAAGATCAATTTCCAGCAAATTGGAAAGCACAAAAACCTCAAGTCGTCTCTGCTCAATCTGCCCAAAGTAAACAATTTCATATTTTTGGGAAATCTTCTGATGAAAATAATCCATCACCTCTTTCATCGAATCATTTGAATCAAGCGCAACAACAAAATCCAGATCAGAATGGTCATCCGTAAATCCCACAGCCCCGGACCCAACCTGCACCAGCGCAACAATTTTTTCACACGCCTTTGCAATAGAAAGAATAAAATCAAAAGCTTCCTGTCTGTCCTGTATATTAAAAATCATATTTATATTTCCTTATTATCATTTTGATTTATTCTTCTTCGATCAAGAGCAATTGCAAACAAACCAAGAATAACAAAAATAATTGATTTTGAAATTAAAGCTGGCAATGGGATTTCAACACCGGATGTAAATTGGACCGCAGATTGAGTAATCATCATTACGGCAACAACAATAATTGACTGCAATAAAATTGCATACAGAACTACACCAAAAGAATCCTTCTTTTTCATAAGAATCAGAGAAATAAAACATAATGGAGAGATGATACCCAGATCTAACACATAAGTTGGTTCTGTCGTATAATTTTCTATCAGCTTCAAAGAAGTCCCATTGAGAATAGTTGGAATTATGTCCGGCCACCAGGCAACACAAAGAGAGATTCCAGAAAATATCAGAAATACCGCATCTGATTTTTTCATTTCAAAAGAATAATTATATCTGCTCAAATTTCTCATCCTCTTAATCAGAGTAAAAAATAGCAGGGAAAACAGAATTACATATAAAACAAAAATACGATTATATTTTACACCAAGGCACAAACTTACTGCATAATACAAACATACCGCTTCGATTGAGACAAGACGCAACTGTGTAGTTGCTGTACTGGCTCGCAAATCTTTTATCAATGAAATTAAAAAAAGCGGCACACCGAAAAACAAAACACACAAATCAGTACCAATAAAAATCGGAGCTTTAAAATAAGAATCAGCTTTATAGATTCCGCTTCCAAAAAGTTTTACTTCATCACCATATTGATTGATATACGAATAGGCATTTGAAAAATCCAGGGAAAGGACTCCGCAAAGAGAAACAGTAATCAAAAGTAGAATAATTATGATTTCTGGTATTCGTTTTTTCATTTTTTTCCTCATTTTCATAGTACAAAATCTTTTGATTGTTTGCTATAGGAAGATATGGATGGCTGCGTTTAAGTCTTGGGTGAAATTGACCTACAAAATTGATAATTTTAATTGTTTTGTAGGTTGTTTTGAAACTGCAAGGACTATGCAAAAAGTCAAATAACCTACAATAATACAGATTTTGATGTTTTTGTAGGTATTTTTCGCTCCATATAAAAAGAATAATGTGTACATTTACCTACAAAAATCATAATTCATTGTATATTGTAGGTAATTCTACAATCCAAGAAGCGGATATTCATATAAAATTACCTACAAGAATTAGTTTTATTCTTGTTTTGTAGGTCGTTAGCTTTTTTCAACTAGAGGACTCTTGTTTTTTTGACCTACAAAATCCGCACTTTTTTGTAGTTTGTAGGTAATTTTTTTATTCCACTGTTATTTCTTTTTGCACATCTGAAAATAAACAGATATAATCACATAACAGGTAAGAAAATGAACCAGATTAATGACAAAACTTTTGTACAAAACCAGTATTCAACCTCAAAAAACCTGAACACCCGCATTTCAATTCACGATAAATATTCTACAAATAAACAGGGTTTTGGAAACTGGATTTATTCTTATTATGAAATTGAACAAGGTGCCCGCGTGCTGGAACTTGGATGTGGAACCGGCAGCATGTGGAAGGGGCACGACGAACTCATAAAAAAATGCAGTGAACTTGTGCTTTCTGATTTTTCTGACGCAATGGTCGAGACAACAAGAAACACCATCGGCGCCCACCAGAACATAACTTACCGCTCAATTGATATTCAAAACATTCCTTACGACAATGCGACCTTTGATATAGTAATTGCAAACATGATGCTCTACCACGTGCCAGATATTCCAAAAGCACTCGCAGAAGTCCGCCGCGTCTTAAAACCAAACGGTAAGTTTTACAGCGCAACCTACGGTGAACACGGGATTGTAGAATATCTTTCAAAACTGCTTGGCGAGTATGGTGTAGAAGATAATGTAAATAAAAACTTCACGCTGCAAAACGGAGCGGCAATCCTTTCATCAATTTTTGAAAACATCAAAAAAGAAATCTACGAGGACTCCCTTGCCGTAACAAACATCGCAGACCTGGTAGATTACATTTATTCTCTTTCAAGCATGTCGGCGCTCAGCAGCCAGCCCCGCGAAAAAATCCAGGCGCTCTTACAAAGCCACATGGTAAACGGAGTTCTTACAGTTCCAAAAGAATACGGAATGTTTATTTCTTCTTAAGCACCGTTATTGCTGCAAAATGTTTTACTTCAAATTGTTCTGGCGCAATCTGGTCAAGCAGCGTACGATGTTCGCGATCCCAGTTTGCAATTTCCTCGGCGGACAAGGATGCTCCAACTCCGCGGCAGGCTCTTATTCTTCCGTGCCAGGATTCTTTTGTAAAAGGAACCATAACATCGTATTCTTCGTGATCTTCAAGTTCAAAATTTTTATACGCAACATCAGGAACCCAATTTGGACGTCTTGTCTGACCAGCGCCCGACCACGTAGGGCTGTACTTCAGAACAAGTTTCTCGCTTGCCCCTGCAATTTCATCTTCTGCCGGAAGCCATGCCATATACAAAATCAGCAGTTTTCCATTTGGCTTAAGAAGTTCAGCAAGCTTTGGCATTACATGTTCATGATCAAAATACCAGAAGCACTGACAGGCTGTAATTACATCAAAGCTTTCTTTTGGAAAATCAAGCTTTTCGGTAGGAACAGCAAAAAAATCAATTTTCATTCCGCCTTCAGCCGCAAGACGTTTTGCCTGTTCAATTTGTTCAGGAGAAATATCAGTACCAGTCCAACGCGCACCGTAACGATACATATTTCGTGGCACAACACCAGTACCAGTTCCAAGGTCTAAAACATTTTGTCCTGTAATACAAAGTCCTCTATCCACAATTTTTTTATAAAAAATCTCAGGATAAACATCTCTGTATTTTGCGTAATCTTCGGAGGTTCGTCCCCAGTCAAAAGCTTTACCTGCGTCTATTCTGCTGTCTACAATTTCCATAATTCACCTAAAACTTGATTTTCAAAAATCGCACAAAATTGATAAACGCGCGGGAACCTTCATCACACAAAACGGCAAGGAAAACTCCGAGCATTCCAAGCTTGAAAACAAATACAAAGAGAGCGGCAATTCCAACTACGCCAATAGTTCCGAGTGTCTGGGTAAACATCATCCATTTTGTGTCACCATAACCACGGATACCACTGCCCAAAATTATGTTTCCTGATTTTCCAAAAAGATTTGCGGCAACAATAATTACAAACACAACAGACATTTCAATAACTTCTTTGTCTGTAGTAAAAAGACTCAAAGTAAATCGTGGGAAAATTGAAACAAAAATGAGAGCAGCACCACTTACCATAAATGCCCACTTTATACATGTCTTTACAACATTGCGGTAAAGCAGATGATCTTTTGCACCGGTAGCTTCGCCAGTCAAAGTTAAAGTGCTGCTTCCAATAGCGCCAATTACAACAACAAAAAGAAGTTCTACAGTAAATACCATCGAGTAGATTCCGGCAGCTGTTTCATTGATAGTATTCAGAATTCGGATGATACAAAGATTTCCGGCATTCCAAAGCAAGTCTTCGCAGGCAGTTGGAATTCCAAGTTTTACAGAAGTAATATACGGTTTAAACTTTGCCTTAAGAATTCTTTTAAGACCAGGGCTTGTAAAAAACTTATCGCGTTTGGAAATTGTGATATACAAAAGATAAAGTGCACCCACATATTCTGCAATCGTAGTTCCAAGAGCGGCACCAGTGATTTCCATGCGGGGGAATCCGAACTTACCAAAAATCAGGACATAGTCCAAAATGATATTTAAAGCTGAACGAATAATTCCATAAGTTACGAGCGGCTTTGTATAATTAGAAGTTTGAAAAACAACTCCGTAAGCAGCGTAAAGTCCAAGAATCAAAAATACTGGAGAATAGATTCTTGTGTATGTAACGCAAAGCTTCATTACATTTGGCGAAACTCCCATCAAACGGAAAACAAGCGGACTGCAGAACATCCAGAAAAAGAAAAGCAGGAAGGGAAGTACGTTGCTGTATTTTATCATTGAAGCCGCAAACTCTTTTGCCTTATCAAAATCTTTTTCGCCTACAGACTGACTTATTAAAATGGAAGAGCCGATTGCCAGCGACATAACAAAAGACATTGTTGTCCAGATAGGAGCTGTAACATTTCCAACAGCACTCATGTAAAGGATATTCATACGACCCAAAAAGATTCGGTCAATAAACATCTGAACCTGCGAGATGAGATTGCTGAGCATGATTGGAACAAAAATTTTTACAAGCTTATTCTTATATTCAGTTTTAAAAAGAGGTTTCATTTTTCCCCCGATAAAATGGATATAAGAATTATAGTGAAAACTATAAACAATTAAAATCACATAGGCGGATTTCTTCGTCGCAGCATTCTTTTATGAGTTCACGGTCGTGGGTTACGACGATTACAGTTTTTCCAAGCTGTTGAAGTGAGCGAAGGATTTGTCCAATTTGAAGCATGTGTGTGTAATCAAGTCCACTTGTTGGTTCATCAAAAAGCATGATGTCGCGGCCGCTGGCAATGGCACTTGCAACCGCTACACGCTGCTTTTGTCCGCCAGAAAGAGATTGTGGATGACGGTTTGCAAACTGATCAAGATCAAGAGAGGCAAGAATACGATGTCCTTCTTCTTCGTTTGTTTCGCTCTGACTTATAAGAACCTCGTCCAAAACGCTTTCTGTGAACAGCTGATGATTTACATCCTGCATTACAAGGTAAATGAGCTTCTGACGCTGACGGCGGTTGTAAGTTTTCCCGTTGTATTCAATCGTGCCTTTTGAACGATGCCCAAGTCCGCACAGGCAGTTGAGTAGGGTAGTTTTACCTTCGCCATTGTTTCCAGTTATAGCAGTGATTTTTCCAACTGGGATTTGCATTTGAGGAATGTTCAATGCAACGCAGCCGTTACGATATTTATAGCGGAAGTTATGGAGGGTGAGGGTAGGCCCTTCTTTGGACAGCCCTTCGACTGGTTCAGGGACCACAGATGCATTGTTCGTCCTAAGTCCCAGCGCATGCAATTCCTCTTCACTGATTTTATCCATTTGGGCACGCGAAAGTTCCTGTACAATTTTTCCATCATTCAAAATCACTGTACGGTCAGCAAGATTCCACAAATATGAAATGCGGTGTTCGGCAACAATAATTGTTTTGCCTTCTGCTTTCCATTTTTTAAGCAGGCCCGCAAGCTCTTCAATTGTCTGCAAGTCTAAGTTGGCACTTGGTTCATCAAGAAGAATTATTTTGTTTCCGGCAACTGCAACAGAGGCACAGGCAATCTTCTGTTTCTGACCACCGCTCAAATCAAACAGGCTTCGGCCCATCAAAGGTTCAAGGTGCAGGGCATCAACAGTTGATTCAATCCGCTGCAAAATTTCACCCGCTTCCATTCCCTGATTTTCGCAGGCAAAGGCAAGCTCACTTGTAGTATCAACATTAAAAAACTGAGAACGAGGATTTTGAAAAACTGTACTAACGATTTTTGCAGTATCATAAAGTTCGGCCTGACTAACATCGATGCCATCAATTGTTACAGAGCCTTCCAGCACACCTTCAAAAAAGTTTGGTATGAGCCCGTTTATAAGGCGAAGCATTGTTGTTTTTCCACAGCCAGAGCCGCCTGTGAGCAAGACAAATTCTCCGTTGGCAACAGACAGGTTTACATCATGAAGGCTTCCGTTCCAGACTGTTTCTCCAACTCCACCGGCCGCACCTTTTTCTCCGCCATCAGATTTTACATATTCAAAATTTACGTTTTTTAATTCAATCATTTAAAGTACTCCACAGGCTCGTAAAATTACAAAAGCAAGACCACCGCCAAGAAATATAAACACAAGAAAATCACACCAGCCAAATCCAATTTTACAAATATTAGTGCGTTTAGTTGGCCCACCCAGCCCGCGCGTAAGACTAGCCGCACTAAGCTCTTGCCCGATTTTTACAGAGCAGGTCATCATCGGAATAAGACGGTATTCAATCATCTGCAAAGCCTTTGTCCCACCAAACTTGATGTCGCGCATAGCCATTGCTTTGTTTATGCTTCCTGCTTCTTCTGCAACTGTCGGGAAAAAACGGAACATAACTGCCAGTGGAATTGTAATTTTCTGAGTTACATGCATGCGTTCCATAGCACAGATAAATTCACTTACTGTTGTAGTAGAGACAACATACATTCCGGTCAAAATACCAGGCAGGAAACGCAAAACAATTCCGGTCATTGCTAGAATTATGAAGTTCAAAAATCCTTTGCAATGAGGCATAAGGAGAACGGCAAAAGCATATGCAAATGTATAAAAAATTACTCCGAACAAAAATGCTTTCCAGCGACGTGCCGTGAGCAAAAACAACAGCGGAATATAATTGAGTATTACACGAAATTCCGCCGCTGCATCTCCACCTGCATTTCCAATTACAAAAACAGAAACAAACACAAGAAGGAGAAGTTTGGTGCGTGGATCAAGCAGTGATTTCTTTGAGCCCGACTTCAAGATTTCCATCACGCAATGCCTGCTTTTTCAAAATGCTTCTTCAAAATCTTGTGACCAAGAAGACCGCCCAAAAGTCCAAAGCCAAAACACAAAAGAATGTGAACCGGGAACATCCATTTTGGGAACAATTTTGTAAGGGCATCAATATATTCCTGGCCAAAGTTCTGACGGGTTGACCAATACTTGTCGGCAAAGAAGAAAAGCGGAATGTAGTTGCTTACAATCCAGAAGCAGAAAACAGCATGTGCAAAAATTGCACACTTTACACTTTTGTATTCGCCCTTTTTCAAAATCAATTCAGCGATGAGACCTGTAACAATTCCAATAACCAAAGCATAATATGACATACCTGTGAGCCACATAAGAATGCCCATGATGATAGTCATAATCCAAACCATTCCAAACTTCTTAACTTTTGTCAAAAAAAGCATGAAAATAATTCCGCCAAGCAAAGGCATGAGCACAGAATATGTTGGCATGAAGATAGGAATAAATCCGAGCATAGCCAGCGCCATAATTACCACAAAATAAATTGCAGCAAAAATACCAATGTTAATAAGGTCCTTACCCTTAAGTTTCTTTGAATCTTCCATAGATTCCTCCTTTTATAAATTTTGTTTTTCCACCATTGTTTTGTATTCACCACCGAGCTTCATCAGCTGTGTATGTTTTCCACCCTCCACAATCTGCCCGTTCTTGATAACAAGAATCTTATCTGCATTGCGGATTGTGTTGAGCCTGTGTGCAATTACAATCAAAGTTTTACCCTGACAAAGTTCAGAAATTGCTTCCTGAATAAAGTGTTCGTTGTCTGCATCTACGCTGGCAGTTGCTTCATCAAGAATTACAATTGGAGCATCCTTGAGCATACAGCGGGCAATAGAAATGCGCTGCTGTTCACCGCCACTTAAACTTGCTCCACCTTCGCCAATTACTGTGTCAAAGCCATCTGGCAGCTGCATGATAAAATCATAACAACGGGCCTTTTTTGCAACTTCAATAACTTCTTCGCGGGTGGCATTTGTTTTACCCATTGCAATGTTGTTAAAGATTGTGTCCTGGAAAAGATAAACTCTCTGGAACACCATACTGATGTTATCCATGAGATCAGAAACAGGAACGTTACGAATATCTGTTCCACGGATTTTTATGCTGCCTTGTTTTACATCCCAGAAGCGGGCAAGAAGATTTGCAATTGTAGTTTTTCCGCCGCCGCTTGGACCAACGAGAGCTATCATCTGGCCACGGTCAACATCAAAGCTGATATTGTGCAATGCCTCCTTATCGCCATAGGCGAAACTGACATTCTGGTAAGAAATCTCAGGTTCATCCATGGTAAACGTTGTTAGTTCCGGCAAACGTTCTGTTCCATCATTGCTGATTTCTGCTTCGTCAAAAACACTTTCTATGCGGTCAAGACAGGCATCGGTAACAGTAAGGCGGGCAATGCTTGCATAATATGTTTTTACACCGGCAAGAGTGTCGTACAAGAACAAAATTACACCAATCAGATATTCAATGCTAACAACTCCTTGATGTGCAAGAAGAGAGGCAATAAGTAAAATTGCAGCCGTTCCAGCACCATAAACTGTCATTAAAGTAGCCCACCATGGAGCATAAGCTTTTTCAAAAGAAATTGCCTTTTCGCTGCTGTCTTCAAAACATTTTGTAAGCTCCTTTGATTTTCCACCAAGCAGATTAAAAGTTTTGATGATACCAATTCCTTCTGCAAACTCAAGTACAGAGCTAGCAAGATTTTGATTAACTTCCTGTTTTGCAATTGAATGTGAAATTGATTTTCTTGTTGTGAGGCTCCCTACAAAGACAATGAGCAGAACAAAAATTACAGCAGTTACACCAAGCTGCCAGCCAAGATAAAACATAAAGCTTATCATAAGGGCCTGTGAAATCATAAGACCTACAAGCTCTTCCATAACAGTCATGGCATTTTCTTCGATAAAGTTCATATCGTTTGCAAGTACGCTGCTTACCTTTCCGATGTTTCCGTCTGTAAAATATCCCATGGAAAGCTTTCGGAAGTGATCACCAAGCTGCATGCGTTTATCTGCAAAAACTTTAAAACCTGCAGCCGATTGCAAACGGTCAGAAACATTATGAAGGATTGCCTGAAGCACGACACAACCCAAAAGGATTGCGCCATAAATAAGACATGTCTTTTTTGTAACTGTTCCGTTTATAAAACCACTTATCAAAAAGAAAGAAATTATAAGCGGAGCTTTCATACAAAGTCCTTTGAAAAATCCCGGAAGGTAAGAAAGCCTGATAGAAGTTTTATAATTTCCGCACGCACCAACAAGACGGTGCATCATTTTTATCATTGAATTATTTTGTTTCATTTTATATCCTCCACGCAGCGGCCTGTGTAGAAGCCTTCCAAAGTTTTTGATACTCTTCGCAATCTTTGTTCAAGGATGCGTGAGTTCCTTCTGCAATTACCTTGCCTTCTTTTAGGACGCAAATCTTGTCTGCATTTTTGATTGAAGAAAGACGGTGTGCAATTACAATTACTGTTTTGTCTTTAATGATTTCGTTGATTGCAGCATTCATCTTTTCTTCGTTTTCGGGATCCATAAAGGCGGTAGCTTCGTCTAACACGATGACTGGTGCATTTTTTAAGATTGCGCGTGCCAGAGAAATGCGCTGACGTTCTCCTCCAGAAAGCTGCTTTCCGCTGTCGCCGGCCATTGTATCTATGCCTTTAGGAAAGCGTGCAAGGAACTCATCACACTGAGCACGACGGGCGGCATCCAAAACTTCTTCACGAGTTGCGTCAGGGCGACCTATTAAAATATTTTCGTAAAGCGAAGTATTGAAAAGGAACTGCTCCTGGGCAACATAAGAAATCTGATTGTTCAAGGCTTCGATTGACATGTCGGTAATGTCCTGACCGCCGATTGAAATACTGCCAGAATCCAGGTCATAAAAATGAACGAGCAGTTTTGCAAGGGTGGATTTTCCACTGCCGGATTCTCCAATGAGGGCGGTGGTGGTGCCTTGTTTTAAAGAAAGATTTATGCCGTGTAAGACTTCCCCCTTTTTATAACTAAACTTTACATCCCTAAACTCCACATCATAATTCTTGCCAACGAACTCATTTTTGCCTGCCTTAATCGGTTCTCCGTTCATCATTTTTTCGAGCTCGGCAATTTTATAATTCAACTGAGGTATCTTTCCGCCAAAGCTTAGCGCACGAAGAATTGCGGGACCAATTGCAAAAGACATACAAAGAACAAGAACGAACTGACTCAAAAGAACTTTTCCGCTTAAAACAAGAAGGCCTCCAAAAGGCAGCGTGAAAAGAGCAAGACATGGAAGAGTACTGTTATAAACAGCCATCCAAGGCCAGCAAACTCTATACCAGTCCAAAGTAAAATCACGATAGCCGCGAACAGCCTCACCAAAACGACGGAACGAATCTCCATCCTTATTAAAAACCTTGATGGCTTCCATTCCGTTTACATATTCGATGATTGTATTGTTCATCTTTTTTGCAGATTCATAATAGGCGTTCATTTTTGACATTCCGGCTTTCATCATCATAGACATGCCCAAAATGCCAAGCGGAAGAACTGCGAGTGTCAAAAGCGCAAGCTTCCAGTTCACAAAAAACATTCCAAGAATTACAACAACAGGAACCGTAACATTTGCAATTCCTTCTGGAATAGCGTGAGCAAGCAAGAGTTCAATCTGATCAATATCGTCGGTAAAAACTTTTTTAATCTGACCGGTTCCAATTTCTTTGATATTTCCAAGCGGTTGTTTTTCAAGTTTAGCCTTAAGCGAAATGCGGATATTTTTCAGCGTGTTGTAGGCACTTACATGCGAACAGGCCAGCCCGGTGCTATACAAAACTGCATAAAGTGTAAGGCAGATAAAAATTGCCGCAACATGAACAATTACAAACTTAAGATCTGGTAACTCGTGTTGTGTGAGCGGAACTATAAGTTGATACAGAAAGATGTAAGGAACTACGTTAGCAATAATTCCTATCGTTGTCAAAAACGACGCAATAACCGTATATTTTTTATACTTGCCAATATACGGCGTAACGGATTTAATCATAAGAGCCTCTTTTTTTTATTAGTGTTAGTCTTGACTAACTTATAAATATAATATATATTCGAATAGTGTTAGTCAATACTAACAGCCAAAAGAGGCTCCTATAAACCATAATATTAGGGTCACCCGATTTAGTGTCATGTACGGGTGGCCCTTCCTTTTTTAAAGAATCGGACAAGGTGTAACTAAATCTTTTTTCATGCGTTTATTGTTTAGGAAAAAACCAAAAAAGTTAAGGAGATAAAACATGAAAAAAACTAGTTGTCTTATTGTTCTGGCTTTGTCCTCGTTTATTCTTTATTCCTGTAAAGGTAGCTTAGTAGCTGAAGATGATCCTCCAAAAGTTGAAGAAAAGAAATTCTCAGCAGGCGAAACAGTAATTTCTAAAATAGAAATTGAAGGTACCAATTTTGAAAACACCGAACAGATTTATGTCACCTCAAACAGTGGTGCAGCGATTGATGTTGGAACAGTTGAAGATGGTACCGACGACTATAAGGGTGTTTTTCGTAGCGGCCGAATAGTAAAGCTTAGTCCTTTTATTATGAGTAAGTATGAGGTTACCCAGGAGCTTTATACAGCAATAATGACAGACCAGAAAGTAACTATTGATGAAACAGAATATACTCTGGAAGCGTCTCCATTTAAACATACAGAAACAGGCAAATATCCTGTTGCCGATGGCGAAATCCAAAAATACCGTCCGGCTGATAGTGTAACATGGTATGATGCAGTCTATTTTTGTAATGCCTTGAGCAAGAAAGCAGGACTTCCAGAAGCTTATACAATTACTGTTAAAAAAGTTGAAGAAGGAAAAATTACAGATGCAGATGTTGAGCTTGTGAAAGGTTCAAAAGGTTACCGTCTGCCAACCGAAGCAGAATGGGAGTTTGCGGCTCATGGTGGCAATCCTAATGCTGAGGCTTGGAAATATTTTTACAGTGGAGCAGACAGATCTCCTGACGCACAGTTTACACCAAGTAAAAATGCTGATTTGGATGCTGTTGGCTGGTATCTGTATAATCTTCCTGATGGTATAACAAAAGATAAAACCGCATCAGAAAAAACTCCAGGTTATGGAACTCATCAGGTTGGAAAAAAGAAACCTAATACTCTTGGTATATATGATATGAGTGGTAACGTACAGGAATGGTGTTGGGATTGGTATGATTCTAGAGCTACGGCAGGTGATAACGGTGAAACTACGGTAACAGATCCTTTGGGTGCGCCAGAACCAGAAGAGCTAAAAAAACGAAAACGTGTTCGTCGAGGCGGTTATTGGGGTGGGAGTGCATCAAACTGCTCTGTATATTATAGATATCATTCTGAACCATATTCCGATTTGTCTACCCCTGGCATCCGCCTGGTACGCTCTGTGAAATAACATCACGGTTTTTAAAGGCTATATCAAAAATGCCACGATAAGTAGCATTAAAAAATGTTTTTGTAATCTCAAATTTCTGTTAAAATGGAGTTATGCGGCGTATGATTTGAATGTCTTTGAGACAAATAAAATCATAGAGAGGTAAAGCATGACTTTTGCAGAAAAACTGAAAACTTTGAGAAAAGAAAAAAACATCTCTCAGGAGCAGCTTGCAGAAAAAATCTATGTGAGCAGGCAGGCTATTACAAAGTGGGAAAGTGGAAACGGCATTCCAGATATTGAAAATCTGATTGCAATTTCTTCACTTTTCAACGAGTCGCTTGATTCACTTTTGAGCGAAGAAAAAAGTCTTATTTCAAAAAATGAATTTCTTTACAACAGCCGCACCGAATACGACCTGGACAATCCTAAAAAAATTGATCTTAAGGTTGGAATTGCTCACGAGCTTATCATCGAAAAAACAAAGGATGAAAAAATTCAGGTTATTGCAGCTTCAAACAAACTCAGTTATCTTGCCCAGCAAGTAAAGGTAAAAATTGTAGAAGACAAAAAGCGCATGGATGTTGTAGTAAAGCATTCTGCAGATTTGTCTGATATTGCGGCAGAAGAAAATCTTTTTATTCTTGTACGCATTCCCGAAAAGTTTGTTGCAGATGTTGAAGTTGCTTCGGAGCTTGAAAATCTGAAAATCCGTGACATTACTT
>JBGVAV010000127.1:0-5782 GCA_045224915.1 Treponema sp. | reverse complement strand
AGCACTTAAAGACTGGAAATCTTGTGCAGATTTAGTTCGCACTATTTCTCACAAATACAGAATTCCATTCTTTACAATTTCACCTACATACTCAATCTGTAAGATTCACGGCTACCTTACAGGACAGCAGTTTGAATGTCCAAAATGTAAGGCCGAAAAAGAAAAGGCACTTAAAGCTAAGCTTAAGGAACTTGAGCTTGAGAAAGAAAAAATTCTTGCTTCACAGACAAAATAAATTAAAGATTTTTAAGGTCTGTACCGAGAATTTTAGTGTCACAGGGTTGACAAATTACAAAAACCACACTATATTTAGTGTAGGTGGAATAAATATAAAGTTGTAATAATTACAAAATAAAACTTTATATGAAAAATGGGAGGAGAAAAAAAATGGAATTAAGAACACTTGAACAAGTAGAAAAAGAAATTGCAGAAACAAAAGCTGCTCTTAAAGATGTACATGGCAACGAAACAGAAGTTTATGCACGTATCGTTGGATATTACCGTGCTGTAAAACACTGGAACAAAGGTAAGCGCGATGAATTTGATCAGCGCAAAATGTTCACTCTTGAAGCAAGCAAGGAATATGATATCACAGCTGCAGATGAACCATGTGCCTGCTCTGCTCCTGCAAAAATGACAAAAGCAGAAGAACATCCAGTTATGAATACAGAACCAGTTTCATACGAAATGTATGTTCGCAAAACTTGTCCTAACTGCCCTCCAGTAAAAGCATTCATGGCTAACCTGGATATGGCTGGACGTTCAATAGACGTAGATACAGATGAAGGCCTTTCAGAAGCTGGAAACAAAGGAGTATTTGCTGCTCCAACAGTAATTTTCTACAACAACGCAGGAGTTGAAACAGCCCGCTGCCACAATGTAGAAGAGCTCGAAGCCGTTCTTAACAAGGTAGCAGTTACAGCATAGTCATGAACACGCTGC
The DNA here is from genome assembly GCA_045224915.1 of Treponema sp. Taxonomy (GTDB): domain Bacteria; phylum Spirochaetota; class Spirochaetia; order Treponematales; family Treponemataceae; genus Treponema_D. The sequence continues at coordinate 4,840 of JBGVAV010000127.1, read as the reverse complement.
CCTTAAACGAACCTGCCGGAGTACTGGTAAAGACAACATGTGTCGATTATCCTGGAATCCTGGCGGGTTCTTTTTTTCTAAAAGGATGTAATCTCCGCTGCCCTTATTGCTACAACACAGGCCTTGTTCTTGGCAAAGACGACGGCACCCAGCCTCTCAATACAGTCCAGGAGCTTTTTGACCACCTTGAAAAACGCCAGGGCATACTAAAAGGTCTCACCGTAAGCGGCGGTGAACCTCTGCTTAATCCATACACCCCGCTCATAATTCGAAAAGCAAAAGAGCTGGGATATTTAGTAAAGCTGGACACAAACGGCACCCTCCCCGATGAACTTGAAGCCTTTATAACCAATCCTGAACTTCGCCCCGACTTCATAGCCATGGACATAAAAACCGCCCCTTCAAGATACGCCGAAGTTATCTGCCCCGCCTTCAGCAAATACCACGGTAACGCCGAACATTTTGAACACGTCCTAAAAAGAAGCGCCACCCTAGTAGCCAGCTACCCCCCAGACCAACGAGAATGGCGCACAGTCCTAGTTCCTCCGCTAGTTCAAAAATCCGACATCGAAGCCATGGCCACGATTTTACCAAAAGACGCCTCCTGGCAATTCGCCCAGTTCCTAAACCAAAACTGCATAGACCCCTCTTACAACGAAATCTACCCCTACACCGACCAGGAAGCCCAAGAATTAATCCAATACGCCCAAACCTTCATAAAAAACTCCGCATTACGCTAAAAAAATCCCCTATTCCTTCTAAAACCCAGGTCTCAACACTATACCCCAAAACAATGCCCATTTTTATAAAAGGAAATACAAGGTTCCGGTATCATTTAATCAATTATGAAATAAACACTTTGTGCCAAACCAGAACTAGTCGAAAACAGCCATACGGAGCGCAGGGGTGACCGCAAACTACATCTGAGCTTGCCGAGCAACGCGAGGGCAATCTTCCATACAAGCTCAGCAGTAGTTTGCGGGCGCACCTGCGCGGGAGTATGGCTGTTTTCCACCAGATCCAATTCCCACAAAGCCTTTATTTCCATTTGATCCAATCCCCCTTGACATTTCCTTTATTTTTATATAAAGTACTAACATTGTTTTGGGGATATAGCTCAGTTGGTAGAGCACACGGCTCATATCCGTGCGGTCATAGGTCCGAGTCCTATTGTCCCTAACTTCAGATCCTGTTCAACCGAACAGGATTTTTTTATGCCCTTATAGATTTTTCTGTTGTTAAAAATCGCAATAAGGTTTATAATGTAATATTGTAATAACTAGGAGAACTTTTATGAAAAAGATATTTTTAATTGCATTGCTTATTTCAATTTTCACATGTGCTGTTTTCGCAGAAAATCAGGATCTTGCAATTGAGAAAGACGAATCAAAATGGAGCGACATGACTTATACAACAGCTCCAGTTATGAAGATTCTTGAATCAAAAGAATGTTATGTAGTTATTTATCAGAAAAAATATGCAGGAACAGCTACTGTTACAATTCCAAAAGCATGGAATAACTATAAAAAAGATACACCAAGAAAGCTTAAATTCCGCAACATCAAAAATCCTGGTGCTTCGTTCATAACTGTAGTAAAGAAAAACGATGAATTCCATCGTGTAATTCTTTCTTGCCCAATGAAGAAAAATAATAATCTTTGGGGTGTTATTGCAAATAACCTCAACGTTGAGGGTGCAGACAAAGAAACACTCGAAGAATTAGACATCTAAAATGAGCATTATTACACAACAAGATTTAGACTCATTAAAAGATTTTATTCAAAATCATAATAGTTTTCTCATTATAGGTCATAAAGAACCAGACGGCGACTGTATTGCATCATGCTTAGGTCTTGCGGCCATTGTTGAACATTTTAATAAACCATATACTCTCCTTTCTGCCGGACCTTTCAAACGCCATGAAATAAAACCATACGAATCGCAGTTTACAGACACTGTAGATTTTATGGATACACAGGAACGTACAAATACAGGCTTAATAATCACAGACTGTTCAGAACTTTCGAGACTTGGTGATATAGATTTTGATTTCAAGGGTCTTGATACATTTATAATCGACCATCACAAAACTTCTGATATTCCGGAAGGTTCACTTGGATATATAAACGGAGACGCTCCCGCTGCAGCATATATTGTTCAGCTTTTTTACGAAGGCTTAATTGGCCCTCTTCCCAAAAAGCTTGCATCAATAATCTTTTTTGGAATCTGTACAGACACTGGCTTTTTCCGCTTCCTTAATTCGTCAGATGTTGCTGCAGATTTATTAAATGCAGTTGCTAGACTCAACACTTACGGAGCAGATCCAAGAAAAATTTATAACGACATCAATAATGGTAAGCCGTGGAGCACAAGAAAGCTTCTTGGAACCTTATTAACACGCGCAGAACAATATCTAAACGGAAAGCTTATTGTCACCTATGAATCGCTGGAAGACACACACAAGCTTGGTACCGAAGGCCGGGATTCCGATGCCCTGTATCAGCTGTTGCTTTCAACAAAAGATGTAAAGGCTGCCGTTTTCTTAAGACAGGATACTCCTTCTACCTGCACAGGCGGATTCCGCTCTCTTGATGATGTTGATGTTTCTGTTGTTGCTGCTAAGTTTGGAGGTGGCGGCCATAAAAACGCCTCTGGCATGAGCTGTGAAGGACGCATAGAAACTCTAATTCCATCAATTGTAAAAGAGTTTGCCCGAATAATGTAGCACCTCCTCTCTTGCAAATAATTGTCATATCAAAATATTATCAGTGCAGATTGCAAGTATTTGCAAAATTTCGTTATTAAATCACAAAATCTCAATTTACAATAAAATCTTCTCTTTATAAAAAAGTTTAAAGGAGGTTTTTTATGACTAGAGAAGATATTGAATTAATTCCCGAGATGGTAAAATCGGGAAAAAAGAGTTGGGAGCAAGTTGCAAAAGAGCTTGTTTTATTCATTATTGCAAACAAACCAATGTTTGGTCTTCAAAAATTTGATGAAGATTTCATAAGCGATTTCATCATTACATTTTTAGACAAAGGCCCTGAATCTATGAACGAATACGATACTTCCAGAGGAACTTTCTTTGCATATTTGTTCTGTATTACACGAAACTTTCAAACTTCACTTGTAAAACGAGCCGCCATAAACAATCAAATTGAATACCTCAAACTGGGCGAAAGCATCTGCAATTATGAAAACAAAATAGAAGCATATAACAATATCAAATATGAAGATTTTGAAAGGCCTAAAGTTCCCTACTCTTATAAACCAATTTCCTATAAAGACTTTCAGATTGCATGTAAGACAGACAGCTATCATATAAAAAAAGTTATGAGTTCAAATCAAACATGCTTTGCAGATCATATAAAAGAAAAACTAAAGGATTATTCTCCAAAAATGATTCAAAATATAATGCTTGTTCTTATGCTCAAATCTTCTTATTACATCACTGATGATCAGGTTGAAAAAATCTCTGCTTTATTAAACATCAGCTCTTCAAGCCTTCATCAAATTATCCAGGAAATAAATCTGCAGATGGAAAAAAGGATATTTAATAAAGAAAAAATTGAAATCCGCAGAAACAGAGCGTACTTTCAACATAAAAGATTAAAATGTCAGATGGAATGGAATGAAAACAATACAATTGAACCCGAATATGAAAATCTTACGCTTAAAAGAAAGTACCAGAAGAATACTAGAAACTGGTCAAACCTGAACCATCAGCTCGAAGAAGGAAAGATTCACATACGCCCCACAACAAAGCTCATTGCAAAGATTTTAGGAATGAGTCCCAGGCAGGTTACATATTATCAAACAACAGCAAGAAAGCTTGGCATAACAATAAACAAAGTTTGATTTTTCTTTTGCATAACTGTATTATGTCATTATGAAAATCTATTTAGCAACTGGAAATAAAAACAAAAAACGAGAAATGGTCGAACTTTTACAGGGCCATGAAATTATTATACCGTCTGATGAAAACATTGAATTTGATCCTGATGAAACGGGAATAACTTTTTATGAAAACAGCCTCATAAAAGCAAAGGCCTTATATGATATAGTACACTATCCGGAGATTGCGGACGATTCAGGTATTTGTGTTGACGCTTTGGGAGGATCACCAGGTATTTATTCTTCAAGATATGCCGGCCCGGATTTTATGCACGGAAAACCAGACGGCACAAAAATCTCCCAGGAAGAACAGAACATTTTCCTTATTGAACAGACAAACAAAGCTATAAAAGACGGCAATTTACCAAAAATGCCATATTTACACGGTCCCCGCTCCTGCCACTACACCTGCGCCATGGTTTTATATGCAGGCCCAGACCGCCTCTTTGTAGCCCAGGAAACTTTTGAAGGCAGCCTGATTGATGATATCAGCAAACAAGCTGGTTCCGGTGGCTTTGGCTACGACCCAATAGTATTCTTACCAGAGTATAATAAAACAGTAGCCCAACTCACCGCCGACGAGAAAAACGCCATCTCTCACCGCGGAAAAGCCGTCCGTGCTATTCAAAAAATCATAGAAAATATGTAAATTTCCATATTTTTTTAATTTTTTCACATTTTTTTAAATTTTTCTCTAAAGTTTTTTTCTAATGGTGACGAAAATTAATATGAACCGCCATGGGTGTTTCGACTTCGTAGAAGCAGCATTCAGGCAGTTTAAGCAAAGATGTGTAGATGTAGCCTTGTAAACATTTGCACATTTTTGCATCTTTCCAACAATCAGAAGAAAGGATTCTTCTGCTACACATTCCAAGGAGGAATACTATGGTTATCAACCACAACATGTCGGCAATGTTTGCCAATCGTCAGCTCGGAATTACAG
>JBGVAV010000126.1:0-41447 GCA_045224915.1 Treponema sp. | reverse complement strand
AACAAGAATGAGGATTTTATGACTAAAGAAGAACTGCACAAATTGATTGAAAGCCAGCAGCAAAATATCTGCCAGATTGAGGCGATTCAGGGCGGCAAGACTGTTTACAGCGACACCTGGAACAATTACACGCTTACTGACTGTGTTCACGTTATGTCTGTAACAAAAAGCATTATGGCTCTGCTCATAGGAATTGCCATAGACAAGGGGCAGATTAAAAGTGTGAACGACAAGGTTCTGGATTATTTTCCTGAATATAAGGTAAAGCGCGGCGAAAAGACAATTTATGATGTGACTATAAAGCATCTGCTTACGATGCGGGCTCCTTATAAAACTAAGGGCGACCCGTGGAGCAAGGTTTGTTCCAGCGAAAACTGGACTTACACTTCGCTTGATTTTCTTGGCGGGCGCAAGGGGCTCACAGATGAGTTTAAGTATTCGTCAGTGTGTATTCATATTTTGACGGGCATTTTGCACAAGGCCACCGGTATGATTACTGTGGACTACGCGAACAAGTATTTGTTTGAACCGCTTGGCATTCCTGCACACAAAAACTATTATGCAATGTCTGCACAGGAGCACAAGGAGTTTACAATAAGCAAGCTTCCTAAAGAGGCCGTGTGGTTTGCTGATCCACAGGGGCTTGGAACTCCTGGTTACGGGCTTTGTATGACTGCGAGCGATATGGCAAAAATCGGGCAGTTGTGTTTGAACAAGGGTGAGTTTGGGGGACAGCAGATTGTTTCTGCAAGCTGGATACGCGAGATGACCGTGCCCCGCACAGTTGAAGGAAATCATTTCCGCGGAATGGAATACGGATATTTGTGGTGGATAATCTCGCGCAAGAAAAATATCTATGCAGCCATTGGAAACAGCGGTAACGTGATTTACATTAATCCACAGAAGCAGCTTGTTGTTGCGGTGGCTTCATATTTTAAACCGACGATTTTTGACAGAGTGGATTTTATCCAAAAATACATCGAGCCGTTTGCGGAGTGAATGGCGGACAGCCTCAGCAATAATTGATATAATCAGCTTATGGCAGACAAATATAGCGAACAGTTTATTCAGGCCTTGAAAACTCACGACCGCGAGACTCTTGTTGTAATCCCAAAAAGTGATTTGCATAATCACATTGGGCGTGGCTGCCGTAAGCAGTGGCTTTCACAAAAATTGAATCATGAGTTCGCCGATCCTCCTGCAAAGTTTGACGGACTCATGGGAATGCAAAACTGGTATGTAAATGAAATCCGCGATTACTGCCGTGAGCATGATGCAACAGATTTGCGTCGAGAGGGATGTTTTGTAGAAGCCGGTCGTAATCATCTTGTAAGGTTTGCTCCAGGTTTTGCGGTTGAAGATATTGAAGAGTGCGGCAGCATGAAAGCCTTTATGGATTTTTGGAATGCCATGCATCAAAAGTATTGTCCTGATGCGGTGTTTGAGCCCGAGCTTGCGTTTCCGTCTTATGGCGATGTTCAGGCAGAAATCCCTCTGGCAGAGGAATATTTTGCATCCGGATTTTTTCATTCGATTGATGTCTGCTGCGGAGAAGGGAACAAGCCGTTTGAAGCATTCCTCCCGCTCTATAAAATTGCAGAAAAAAATCATGTGCTCAAGCGTATGCATGTTGGGGAGTCTGGCACGGCAGAAGATGTCGAAGCTGCAGTTGAAACTTTGGGCCTGGATGAAGTTCATCACGGGATTCATGCTGCGACTTCTCCTCGCGTAATGAAACTGCTCGCTGACAGAAAAATCACTTTGAATGTCTGCCCTACAAGCAATATTATGTTAGGCTACGCTAACACATACGAGGACTATCCAATAAAAACTCTTGTAGAAAACGGAGTGCCTGTTACGATTAATACAGATGATCTCTTGGTTTTCAACAGCACGATTGATGAAGAATATCTTCGGTTATATGAGGCTAACACCCTGACCGCAAAGCAACTGGATGAGATTCGTCTCTGGGGGATAAAATGAAGGAATGTATTAAGATTAACGAAGATACCTGGCGTATTGAAGATGAAGGTGTTAGATTTTATTTACTTTGCGGAAGTCAAAAAGCAGCTTTGATTGACACAGGTATGAAATGTCCTGATGCAAAACAAATTGCCCAGACGCTTACAAATCTTCCGCTTATATTAATCAATACCCATGCTGATCCGGATCATATTTCGGGCAACAATGCTTTTAATGATTTTTATATGAGTTCGAATGAAGAAGGAAATTATCGCGCTTATAACGGGCAGGGTAAAATACTTCCGATTTGTGAAGGTGATATTATTGATTTGGGTGACAGGGAACTTATGGTTATAGATATTCCGGGGCATACACATGGAAGTATTGGAATCATCGATAAAAAGAACAGAGTTTTTATCAGTGGAGACAGCGTCCAGGATGGTAAAATTTTTATGTTCGGACCAGGTCGTGATTTGGATCAATATATCAAAAGCCTTAAGCATCTTGAACAGTATGAAAATATGTTCGATGATGTTTATCCAATGCATGGAACTTTTCCTGTAAATAAGGATTTAATTCCAAAACTGATTCAAGGTGCACAATCAATTCTTGATGGAAAAGCTATGGAATATGCAAGTCCCGTAAATATATTTGGTAATGATGTGACACTATATAAATTTGATTGTGCAGGTTTTTTGTGTAATTAAGGTGTAAACTAATGGCCGATAATTTTTCTGATGATAAAGAAGCATTTAGTCCAAAAGTTATGTATATAGGTTTTAAGGGAAAGAATAATTCTTCAGGGAAATTGGTTCAGGTTATTTCTGAAAACTACCGTCTGCTAACAAATTCCTTTGAAGGCGTGCAAAAAGATATTGAACAGATAAACGGCGTTTTTGATTTCCTGATAATGTTCGGCTGCGATAAAAATCTAAAAGATTCTGTTAGGATTGAGAGATTTGCAGAAAAGAATGGTGAGAGAATTTCATCTGCGTTGGACATCGGAGACATTTCAGATAAACTTTGTACCGCTGGAATAAAGAATTGTATTTCAGATATCCCAGGATATTACTTGTGTAATGAAGCATATTGGTGCGCTTTGCAAAAATTTAACAACAAAGCAGTTTTTATTCATATTCCAACAATCAAAAATATAGATGATGATTTTATAAATAAAATGAAAAAGTTTGTGAATTATGAAAAATAATTTCAAGTGGCATAAAGAACAAATCAATGGAAAATGGTACTCAGTGTGTGACCACAAACATGTCCCGATGATAGAGCATACCAAAGATGGAAAATACAAGCTACGCAACGCAAATGGTAAGGCTGTTTTACACGAAGAATACAAAGATGCAGTAAAACTTGCGCTTGAGGTTTATGAAAAGTTTAAAAAGTTTAACAAGGAGTTTGAGGAGTAGGTTTTTGAGAGTTTTTACCTACTAAAATGCAAAAAACACTTGTTTAGTGGGTAAAAAATTTTACAATTTACCTACTAAAATAACAAAAAGGATGTTTTAGTAGGTAAATTTACTTCCAAAATGCCTGAATTTACAGGTCTTTGACCATAATTTCTTCAATTTTTACCTACTAAAATGTCAAAAATGCCAGTTTAGTGGGTAAATCAAGCAACTCTCCTTAAAAATGGACCGAAGAACGTGCGCAAATAAGAGTTAGCGCAATTCTTGGCAACTATGAAGGGCTTGGGCTTGTGGCTCTAGAAAATGAAACAGTTTTGTCAGAAAAAGGAATCCATGTTATACAATTAATTTCAATAGAGGATAACGAAACCTTCTATAACAAATGCGGCCTTGAGCGTGACAGCGTTTCCGTTCAGTATAAGAGATTTTAGAAATTATGATGATTGAAATCCTAACCCCCGCCAACCCGTGGTGGCACAAATTACATATCAGAATTCGGAACCCTGTAAATATAAACTCGTTTGGATTTTTGCTGGCCGTTTGTATAATGTTCATAGCTGTAGGTTTTTATGAAATTATAATTCTTTTCGGCAGCTAACTCACCGTACTCGTTATATTTAAAATATTGCGGAGTGCCTGTACCGTTTTCTCTAAAATTATACCACTCATCTATTCGCAAATATTTAGTAGTGATTTTTATGAGGCGATTATTATTGTCGTAGGAATAAAGCTGGATGTTTCCGGTATTGCCGCTTTTGTATAGCTTGCTGCAAAGAAGTCCGTCATAATATTCGTATTTTTCTGTATTCGGGTAAGATGTAGCCAGGTCATAGTCATACTGAATCAACTCATTCTGCTCGTTATAGACCCATTTTTTCCGAGCTTTGTATTCTTTCCCAGAGCCTTTTCCATATTCAATAAGATTTCCCCTGTCGTCATATATCCATTTTTCTTTTGAACTGTTGCCGGTTTTTTTGCCGTCTTTATTAAGATAGACTGTAGATGTGCTGGATAATTTTTCTTCCTTTTGTCCGGCTTCTTTTCTATAAAATCTTTCTGTGTATCCATCGTCATAATCATCATATTCAGAACGACCTTCATAACCGGTGATAACATTTATGCGTTTTGTAATTCTTCCTTTGTCATCATATTCATATCTCATTTCCTGAGGTTCGTCATAATTATTTTTATATCTGGAAACTATTCTATTTCCATTGCTATCATACTCGTAATAATAATCAATGAGTTTTCCATCATCATTTGCTTTTACTTCGTGAATGACATTGCCCTTTTGATCATATTCATATTCTTCAGAAAGTTTAAACAGTTTTTTTCGTTGCAGATCTACACATTCCTGATCCAGCATATTACTGATTTCTGCTACTTCTCTTGCTGACACTCTTATAGTATCTTTTGGATTATATTGTTTCTTTTCAAAGGCTTTTGCGAAATCAATTTTAGTACCTTCAGGCAAAATTACATCATCATAGACAAAGCCCATTGAATTTCCTTTAAGCCGGTATTTGAGATTTTTAACAGGAATTCCTTCCCTCATTGAACCGTCTGGCGGAAACATTTTGCAATCATCAAAAGAAAGAAGAATTTCCACCGGAGAAAGGTTACCATCTTTATCTTTGGTCTGATTTATTTGAAGGGAATATTTATTATTTGAAATATACCAGCCGCTAGCAAGAGTTGTTCCAAAGAATCCTCCAGACTCCTTGAATTTGAATTCCTTTATGAGGCCATCAAAGCCAACATACATTTTTTCAATTTCAAGATGATTCAGAAGACCTTGAAGTTCAGCTATATCTGCCCAGGCAATACTACCAGAAAGGACAAGCCCGTCTTTTGTAAAATATTGTGAATCGGGGTAAAAACTTCCTAAATCAAAAAATGGTATATAGCGTATATCAGCAGAAAGAGTTCCGTCTTTTCGAATATAAAAATAATTCGATAAAAAGATTCCATCAAGAATGCTGCCTTCCGGAAATTTTAGGCTCGCATCATCAAACTCGAATCCATAATCAGGATGTATGCCATAAAAGGTTCCATACAGGATTGTTTTATCAAAGGTATAAGTTGTTATATAATGACTACTGCATCTTTTTCCAGACCAAACAACTCCGTCTTTATCTATATCAACCTCAATTGAACGGTAGCTCTGCTGATTTGGAAAGGATGTTTCAAAAGTAAGCATTAGACCATATCGTGAATCAAATTCATATTCATAAACAATATCATTATCATCCAGAATTTTTATTTTATCTTTGCGGTTTGTTATACTTACTGGATTTTCCATACAGGCTATTTCTATTGTCTCTCCCCAGTCATTCTCAGTTTGAAGCTGCATATTCAGATTTCCTAATTGCAGGGAGTTTTGGCCAAAATAAATTACTGCATTTTTAATTGTTACTTTACGGAGATTGTCCTGATCTATAGTGAGATAATCCATTGTAAATGGATAATTAAACATATTAACTTTATCTTTTTTGTTTTTTGCTTTTATAAGAATATCTGATTTATTAAGACTGATATCAAAGTTTTCTTTATCAAAGCTTGTATTAAGGGCCGGCAGGTAGACGCTGGTTAAATCTATGGAAAACTTTTTACCATCCCAATTTGAATTATTGCACTTGATGGTGCAGTGCTTTTCGCTGTTTTCAATTATTTGTTCCTGAGTATAAGGTTCAGTCGAAATAATTTTTGCGTCTGTTGAAAAAATGGTTTTTCCTAATTTGATCCAGTTTCCAGAAAAGAATCTGTTGTTACGGGGTTCCTGTGCCACGATAAGATATTTATCCTTTTCTTTTTGAAGACTGACTTTCTTAAGAACCACATAAATACTTTCACCAGAGCTATATGAGTTTACCCCTTGGTCATCCGACCTGCCGCTTTTAAAAGATCCGTCATTAAGAATGTAAAAATCTGTAAAAGACAGAATTAAATATGGCTTCTTTGACTTTCCGTTTGCAAAAGATTTTGCGTCAATGTTTACAAGAATCTGGGCGTAACCATGTATTCCTTTGTCATCTATTTGAGCATCGTACAGCTGAATATGAAAATTTTGTGTCTCTACAGCCACTACATATTTGAAATTTTCATATCTTTTGCCGGAATATTTAAAAATCGAACCATTCCCAACTATCGGGTATGCAGAAAAATTTCCCGGAAGCTTCTGGAAAAATTCCTTGAATACTTTATTCTTGTTTTCAAAGTCCTTTTTAAAAGTCGGGTCGTCGGAAAAAGTTTCTAATTCATATTCATACAATTTTCCGCTTTGTTTAATCGCGCTGTTTAATGATAAATCCTTAAATTCTGCAGAAAAACAAATTCCAAAATTAATGAAAATGCAGAGGAAAACAATTACAATTTTTTTCATAAAAAATCCTTATTAACAAAAATATTAATGCGGAAAGTATAACATATAAAATAAAAAAAATCATAATTTGATAATGGAAGGATAAAACTGTTGTTCGCAAAAAACATTTAAGGTATAGTTAAACCCATGAACGACAAATTAAAAAAGATTCTTTCCAATATGAAAAAATACAACGCGGGAATTATGTTCCAGGAAGTTTTTGGCTTTGACCCTGAAACCGAATATGATGCGCTTGTGATTGCGCCGGGGTGGAAGCCTACAAAAATCCTGCGGTTATATTGCCTTGCTCGCAGTGTCCGACAATTCTGCAACAGGAGTTCCCCTACTGGGTCGTGTTGGAGAAGCAGAGGACAAATACCACTATACCCGCAGCGTTATAATTCCAGATATGATTTTTAAGATTGCTGCAACAAACACTGCAGGAGAACAATAATGAAAAAAATCATCTACACAGTTCAGCACACTCAATCAGAGCATCACGTAAACGGATACGTCGGTGCCTGGGGAAACTGGAACCTTACAGACCTTGGAAAAGAACAGGCGCATAAAATAGGAGAGTGGCTTTGTAAACACGAAGGTTGTGATGATAGTTTTAAAATGTATTCTTCTGATTTGAATCGGGCTGCCCAGACTGCTGATGAAATTCAAAAGGTGCTTGAAATACCGGATTTTTCTGTTACAAAAACTCAAGCCCTCCGCGAAATAAATCTTGGAGAAGGAAACGGCAAACCCCGCGACTGGTACAACGAACATATCGCGCCCGCACCTCAGAAATACAACCCGGACTTCCGCTCCTTCCCCGATGCCGAAAGCGACAGAGAATTATGGAAACGCCTTTACACCTTCTACGAGCAGCTTGTTTCCGCCAGCGACGAAAAAATCATTATTGTCTCACACGGCGGTGCTCTGTCATTTTTGATTTCAATGATTATGGGCGATTCTTTTGAAGACAGACAAAAGCGCAATGTATTTGGCCGCTCTGGTAGCGTGAGTCGATTTACAATAAAGAAAGATGGCACAGTAGAAATCTCTTATCTAAACTGTCAGGTAATATAAGATTGAGGAGTACAAAAATGACATTTGATGGCACTCAGAAATTAATTGGAACAGGCGCACAGGCTAAGGTTTATCTTTATCAGGGTTTTGCTTACAAAGTTTATAATCCGACTTACCCTGCAGAATGGATTGCTTTTGAAAAAGAGCAGCAGCTCGCCGTAAACAAAGCAGGGATCTGCCCGGTAAAATATTACGACACCGACGATCCTCACATTATCAAAATGGATTTAGTCCGTGGCGATCAACTTGAAAAAGCTGTTCCAACTGCACCAGAGGAAGGCTTTAAACTTCTTGCAAAAGCCTTCCGTTTTGTGCACCAAGCCGACGCAACCAACACAACAATTCCATTGCTTTCTACCACAGCCGGCCTCGTCCTCACCGAAGACGAAAAATCCGTGGCACTCCCGATAATCGAAGGTCTCTCACAAAAATATAAATCCTGCATCTGCCACCTGGACATGCATTTTCTAAACATCATGCTTCCGCCAGACACTCCGCTCATTGCCGACAAAATCAATTACACAATCATCGACTGGATGAATACACGTCTTGCACCTCCTGTTTTTGATTACGCCCGTACCTACGTAATTTTTGAAGAGTTTGCAAAAGACGCAGTTGAATTTTACAAAGCCGCAGTCTGGCCGGATGTGCAGGCGCTCGGCATTTCCGAAGAAGATTTCTTTGATGCAGTAAAGGTCTGCACAATCTTACGCAGCCACGAAAAATAAAGTTTAAACCTTTTATGAAATTCGGCTTTAAAAATCCACCCGTGTGTTGTAAACTATATTTGGGTGGATTTTTTTATGAGGGCAAAAACTTTATTCGCAGCAGCAGGCATATTATGCCTGGTGTTAGCGTCGTGTTCAAAGCTTCCCGAAATGACTCTGGAAGAAATAGAAGCATATTCCCAGAATCTTAATACGGAGCTTATTCAAAAGACAGTTTCAAAACCATGGAAGGGCGAAAGCTTTAAAGATGGAAAGGTTGGTGGTATCTGGTATGACACAATTTTGTCAGACCCAAAAACCTTCAATCAATTAATTGCAGAACGAGACGGCACAAGTGCCTCCATCGTAAGTATGACGCTTGAGTATCTTATTGATTATGATATGACAGCGCGCGAATGGAAAGCAAAAGGGGCTTCTTACACAATAGAAACAGACGAAAAAGCAAATACACTTACAGTTCATTATACAATCCGCGATGACTTTTTCTGGAGCTGGTATGGCTCTGACAAAACAGTTCCAGTCACATCAGACGACTTTGTTTTCTGGTATAACGAAATAGCTGGCGACCCTGTTTTTGCTTCAAGCGGTTATGGCTCTCAGTGGATCTTAATGGAAGACGGCTCCGAAGCACACGTTGACTGCGTAAAAATCGACGACAAAAACTTTGATTTTATTTTCCCGCGCATTATAGCAGATCCGTTAATTGCAACTAACATGGAGCTTTGTCCTTCTTTTATTTTTAAGCCTGCAAAAGAAAAAGACGGCCCAGATGGAATAAAGGCCCTGTTCAGCGTAGACAAAGATCCAAAAGAACTTCCTTCGTGCGGCATGTGGTACATCACAGAATACATCCCGGCCCAGCGCCTTGTTTTTACCCGCAATCCAAATTACTGGGAAAAGGACTCAAACGGAAATTCCATTCCATATCCAGAGCAGAAGGTTTATCAGATTGTAGGCGACACCCACACAGATTATCTTCTTTTCAAACAGGGACAGACAGAAGTTTACAGCCCAAGCCCTGAACAGGTAGAAGAGCTTGTTGCAAATCAAAAAGACGATTACACAGTTTTCAATGCAGAAGGTTCCATGGGCTCGTCCTTGTGGAGCTTTAATCAAAATCCACAGAACAAAGATAAGCCATATTACAACTGGTTCACAAAAAAAGAATTCCGCCAGGCAATGAGCTGCCTGTTCAACCGAGAAAGAGTTGCAATTCAAACTTACCGCGGACTTGCAGAACCAAAGTATTCTTTCTTCCCTGAACCAAATCCATATTACAACCCGGACATCACATTAAACTATAAATACGACCCGGCCAAAGCAGAAGAGCTTTTGCAGTCAATCGGCTTTGAAAAACGAAATGGCCTTTATTACGACAAGGACGGAAACAAAGTAGAATACGACCTTATAATTTCAAGCGGCGGAACTGTAGCAAACGATATGGCTCAGATTATTGCCGACGAATGTGCCCGCGTAGGAATCACCGTAAATGTCCGCCAGATTGATTTTCAGAAAATTGTAGAAATGCTCACAGCAACCTACGACTGGCAGTCAATTTTCATAGGCCTTGGATCAAACCTTTTCCCAACACAGGGATCAAACGTATGGCCAAGTGACGGAAACCTTCACCTATGGTATCCCTTCCAGGAAAAACCAGCAACAGATTGGGAAGCCCGCGTAGATTATCTTTACAACGAAGGCAGCTACACAATCGACCACGACAAAGCAAAACAAATCTGGGATGAATATCAGGAAATCATTCTTGAGCAATGTCCTGTAATTTATCTTATGCGTTCAAAGTCATTCTTTGGAATCCGCAACAAATGGGATCTTACAAACGTCTACTACGACAACAAAAACGGCTCGCTTACAGAGCACATCTATCTTAAAGAAGTAATAGAGTAGGGAAAGAAAAATGAATAAAGTAAAAATCTTTTTTTTGAAATTAGAAGCAACTATTACAGCGCCCGCAAAAGCTTTTAAAGCAAAGGCACCGCTTGCTTCATTCATCACAGGAAGAATTATTACAATGCTTGTTCTTCTCTTTCTGTTAGGCTTTGCACTTTTTGGACTTATGGAGCTTGCCCCTGGCGATATTGTTGACCAGATGATGACACAGCAGCTTCTTACAAACACAGATAATCCCGGAGCAAAAAACTCCTCCGCTGCAATGGGAGGCTCCGGCGCTCAGGACAAAAACTTTACAACAGAACAGATGGATGCCCTTCGTGCAGAGCTGGGCCTTGATAAACCATTTTATGTTCAGTATGTAAAATGGCTCAAGCGCGTAATTGTAAATCACGATTTGGGAACAAGCCTCATTTCAAAAGCGCCCGTAGGATTTTTGATCCGCAGCCGCCTTTGGAATTCCGTACTCCTGAATTTAATAGCGCTTGTCTTTATTACAACGTTCTCGTTCCTGCTGGGAGTCTTTTTCTCAAGCAAAGCGGGAACCCGACTGGACGTAGGCGCTACCTTCTTTGCACTTTTCTTCCATGCCTTCCCGGGCATCCTGCTCTTAATTTTGCTGCAGCTTTTTGCGTCAATCACAAATCTTTTCCCGGTCACAGCATATCCTGATTTTGCATTTAAAGATGCACCAATGAAATTTACCTTCAGCTACATGCATCATATTTTCCTGCCGCTGCTTGCTTCCTTCCTTGGAGGCCTTGGCGGTACAATGAGAATGATCCGCGCCACAATGCTGGACCAGATGGGCATGCCTTACATTTTTGCATTAAGATCACGCGGCATAAGTGAAAAAAGAGTTTACCTGAATCACGCCTTTCGCAATACATTAAATCCATATATCACAGGAAGCGCAAACCTTCTGGCAGGCCTTTTCTCTGGCTCTCTCGTTCTCGAAATTATTTTTGCGTATCCCGGAATAGGACGACTAATGTACGACGCAGTCCTCCAGGAAGATATAAACCTCGTTCTTGCAAACAGCATGTTCATCTCAGCGCTCGTACTCATAGGCATGGTAATAAGCGATATTCTGCTCGCCATTGTAGATCCAAGAATCAGATACGGAAACGAATAGGAGGAGCAGAAAATGAAAAAACTTTGGCAGTATTTAAAGAAACGACCACTTGCATTTACCTCGCTCGTATTCCTTGCAATCGTATATTTTATAATGATTTTTGCAGAATTCTTTGCACCGTATGAGCCAACCCAAACCTTTGAAAATAATACATATCATCCCGCAAACATACAGATGACCCCGCAGGGTTTAAAAGTCCGCGAATGCCGAACAATAAGTAAAATCAGCTGGAAGTATGCCCTTGTTAAAGACGAAGGCTACACCCACGATTTCCAATTTTTTGCAAAAGGCTTTGAGTATAAGCTGTTAGGTTTTATTCCATGCAGCAGGCATCTTTTTGGCACAAAGGACCAGGCCTACCCGGTATACATCCTTGGCGCCGATCACCTTGGCCGCGACTTATTCAGCCGCATAATTTTTGGTAGCCGCATTTCCCTGACAATAGGTTTTGTTGCAACCGCAATCTCAATGATACTCGCAATAATTTTTGGAGGCATCTCCGGTTACTTTGGCGGAAAAACAGACTGGTTCATAATGCGCTTTGCAGAATTTTTCATGCTCATACCAAGCCTCTATTTTATTCTCTTCCTGCGTTCCCTCCTTAACAGCCGCATGGATTCAGGAACCTCCTACATGATAATCACGCTCATCCTGTCTCTGGTAGGCTGGCCTGGCTGTGCAAGAACAGTGCGCGGAGTAGTGCATTCCGTAAAACGCGAAGAGTTCATCCTTAATACAAGACTCGAAGGCGTTCCATCGCTCGTAGTAATTTTTGGCCACATCATTCCGCAAATCTCGAGTCTCATCATAGTAAGCATCACCTTGAGCGTTCCGGGCTTCATCATGAGCGAAACAACACTTTCATATTTAGGTCTTGGTATAAACGATCCTGCCGTAAGCTGGGGTTCCCTCATCAACCGCGACATTTCAACCCTTTCAAATCTGCGCAACTTCCCATGGCTTTTGTATCCGGTCCTCATGCTGCTGCTCGTAACACTTGCCTTCAACTTTGTTGGCGACGCCCTCCGCGACTTTTACGATCCTTATAGCGCCGTGTTTAAGAGAAGAAAGAAAATCGCTAAAAAGAATAAAGAGGGGGAAAGCCTTCCCCCTGGGCTCAACCCGCAGGCGGTTTTCGCCACACCCCCTTCTCCTAAGGGCTCCGCCCCTAAAACCCCGGACGCCTCTGCTTCAAATACAAACAGCCTCATCAGCGTCCAGGACCTTCACGTAACCTTCCAGGTTCTGCGTGGAACAATATGGATTCCAATCTACGCCGCAAGAGGAGTTTCATTTGACGTAAACAAAGGAGAAATCCTTGGACTTGTAGGAGAATCAGGAAGCGGTAAGTCAGTTTCAACAACAGCAATTCCGGGGCTTCTTCCACAAAACGCAGAATGCTCAGGACACATTTATTACAACGGCACAGATCTCCTGAGCCTTTCTCAAAAAGAGCTCCGTGAATACCGAGGACAAAAAATTGGAATCATCTTCCAGGAGCCAGGTCGTTCCTTTGATCCGCTTCAAAATGTTGGAAGCATTTTCTTTGAAACCTTCAGAATCCTCGAACCAAAAATCACAAGAGAAGAGGCAGACAAAAAAACAGTTGAGCTTCTTACAAAGGTTGGAATTCCTGAACCACAGAGTCGTCTCAAATCCTTCCCACATCAGTTCTCTGGTGGACAGCTTCAGCGTGTTGGCATTGCATTGGCTCTTGCCCAGAACTGTGAACTTTTAATTGCAGACGAACCAACAACAGCTCTCGACGTAACAATTCAGGCACAGATAATTTCACTGCTGCTTAAAATCAAAGAGGAAAGAAATCTTTCTGTAATTTTCATCAGTCATAATATAAATCTTGTTGCACAAATTTCAGATAGAATTGCAGTAATGTATGGCGGAAAAATTATGGAAACAGGAACTCCAGATCAGATTATAAATAATCCGCGTCATCCATATACACAGGCTCTTGTTTCTTCGCTTCCGGAATTTGGAACTCATTATACAGACAAAAAGATGAACTCAATTCCTGGAAGAGTAAGCGATCCTTCCTGTCCGCCTTCTGGCTGCCCGTTTGCACCTCGATGCGAATTTGCAAAAGAAGAATGTAAGGCTCCAGATTGTGAATGCTACAAAAAAGGAGAACAGCAATAATGAGTAATGAAAATATTATCGAAGTAAATAACCTTTCAAAAACCTTTAATCTTGAGGCAGGCTTTTTTGCAAAAAACAAGCACAACGTTTATGCCGTAAATAATGTCTCCTTTGCAATTCGTCGTGGAACAACTTACGGGCTGGCAGGAGAATCTGGCTGTGGAAAAACTACAACAGCAAGACTTATCATTCAGCTTTATAAACAGACAAGCGGCGCAATAAAATATTTTGATGCAGATGAAGCAGCGCTCCCTCCAGACGTAGATGCCTACACAAAAAAGCAGCTCCGCCGTTACCGCGAAAAAGTAAAATATATTTTCCAGGATCCGGCACGCTCACTTAATCCTCGCCTTACAGTTTATAACGTTCTTACAACAGGACTTAAGTATTCTTCTTTGTGGAAGGGTAAAGCAGCCGCTCGCGAGCTTGCAGAAAAAATAATTACAGAAGTTGGACTTTCTCCAGAAGACCTTGAACGTCGTCCTGCAGAATTCAGTGGTGGACAGAGACAGCGCATTTCTATTGCACGCGGCCTTATTATGAATCCATCTCTGCTTATCTGCGACGAAGTTGTTTCTGCTCTGGACGTTTCTATTCAAGGACAGATTTTAAACCTTTTGCAGGAGCTTCGTCAGTCAAGAAATCTGAGCTATGTATTTATTACACACGATCTTAAAGTTGCATCATATTTCTGCGACACAATTGGTGTAATGTACCGCGGCTACCTTGTAGAAGAAGCACCTGCCGCAGACCTTTACAAAACAGCAATGCATCCTTATACTAAATTACTTTTTGAAGGTGCCCAGGGAGTTTTAAATAATTCAAACCAGGAAGTAAAAACAACCTTGCAGCAGGAAAACTGTTGTCCCTTTGCATATCGTTGTCCAAAAGCAACAGAACAATGTAAAATACAGCTTCCAGAATTTAAAGAAATTTCTTCTGGTCATCGTGTACGCTGCTTCTTAGTCTAACGCAGGAAATAAAACACAAAGGAGAGTCATGGATTTTAATCAAAAACCTCTTAAGATTTTTTTCTCTTATTATAAGCCGCACTGGAAGCTTTTTGCTGCAGATATGGCTTGTGCTATTTTTATGTCTGCTGTTGATGTTGCGTTTCCAATGTTTTCGCGTTATGCCTTGAATACGCTCATTCCAAATTATCAGCTCAAGACATTTTTAATTCTTGTTGCAGTTCTGCTTGTGGGCTTTTGTATTCATAAATGCTGTAACTGGTTTGTAGCTTACTGGGGCCATGTTTTTGGAACACGCGTTGAGCAGGATATGAGGCGCGATATTTTTGATCACCTTGAAAAGCTGCCCTTTAGTTTTTACGATACAAACCGTACCGGTAAAATCATGTCTCGTGCAACAACAGACCTTTTTGAAATTACAGAGCTTGCTCACCACGGCCCGGAAGATTTTACAATTGCAATGCTCAACCTCATTGGTGCTTTTATAATGATGCTGTACATCCGCTGGGAGCTTGCAATTATTGTTGTAATTGTTCTGCCAGTTATGATTGCAATTGGAATTGTTTCACGACGCAATCTTTCACGCACTTCTACAAAGGTTAAAGAAATTACTGCCGAAGTAAATGCAGGCCTTGAATCAAGCATTTCTGGTATTCGTGTAACAAAAGGCTTTAACAACGAAGATTTTGAACGTGAACGCTTTGGAAATTATAATAAACAATACAGCGATGCAAAGCAGTGGCGTTATAAGTTTATGGCAACATTTTTCTCGAACATAGAATTCTGTAATAATTTATTGTCGCTTGTTGTTCTTGCTGCCGGCGGATATTTTATTATAAAAGGAAAAATGACTCTGCCCGATTTAGTTGCGGCTAACCTTTTTGTTGCTGCGTTCCGTGCTCCTATAGGAAAACTTAACTTCCTTGTAGAACAGTATACAAACGGAATGGCAGGCTTTCACCGATTCCTTGAAATTATGCGTACAGATCCTGAACCAGAAGATATGCCAGATGCTGTAGAAATTCTTTCTGCACGCGGAAACATAAGCTTTAATAATGTCAACTTTTCTTACACAAAAGATTATCCTGTTCTTGAAGGCGTAAACTTAGAAATTCATGCCGGTGAAAAGTTTGCTCTTGTTGGAGCAAGTGGCGGCGGCAAATCAACAATCTGTAATCTTATTCCCCGCTTTTACGAAATTACTGGAGGCCAGATAAGCCTTGACGGAATAGACATAAAGAAAATAAAAAAATCATCCCTGCGTTCTCAAATTGGAATTGTTCAGCAGGATGTTTTTTTGTTTGCAGGAACAATCCGCGAAAATATTGCATACGGAAAGCCTACTGCAACAGACCAGGAAATTGAACAGGCAGCACGCCGGGCCGAGATTCACGACGATATCATGAAAATGCCTAACGCTTATGATACAATAGTAGGAGAACGTGGAATCAAGCTTAGTGGTGGACAAAAGCAGAGAGTTTCAATTGCCCGTTGCTTCCTTAAAAATCCGCCTATTCTTATTCTTGATGAAGCAACCTCTGCACTCGATACTGCAACCGAAATTAAAATTCAGCATTCCTTTGATGAGCTTTCAAAAGGTCGTACAACTCTTGTTATTGCACACCGCCTTTCTACAATAAAAAATGCCGACAAAATTGCAGTTGTAAATGATCATGGAATTGTAGAGCAGGGCACCCACGACGAGCTTATGAAAAAACAGGGAGAATATTATAAACTTCGCACAGTTCAGGAAGAGGAAAAACTATGAAAACAAGAGAAGAAATTTTAGCTACACTTTCGATTGACGAAAAAATCAGACTTTTAAATGGGGTTGGAAACTGGAACACTTATTCTGCAGATGGAAAGGTTCCTGTAATTTCGGTCAGCGACGGACCACACGGTTTAAGACATCAGGTTGTTGCCGATATAAATGATATTAACAACAGCAATATAGCAACCTGTTTTCCTACCGCCTGTGCAATTTCGTCAAGCTGGAATGTAGATGCTGCAAAAAAAATGGCTCAGGCAATTGCTACAGAAGCTAAAGCAGAAAATGTTCAGATTGTTCTTGGCTGCGGCATGAATATAAAACGCTCTCCTTTGTGTGGACGTAATTTTGAATATTTTTCAGAGGATCCGCTTCTTTCGGGCGAGATGGCTGCCGGTTTTGTAAACGGTATGCAGAGCAAAAATGTCGGAGCCTGTCTTAAGCACTTTGCCTTGAACAATCAGGAAAAATACCGCCAATCTTCTTCCAGCAATGCAGATGAAAGAAGCTTACGCGAAATTTATCTTGCAGGCTTTGAACGTACAGTTCGAAAAACTCAGCCTCATTCCATCATGTGTTCTTACAATAAAATAAACGGAGTTTTCTCCAGTGCAAATAAAAAGCTGCTTACAGAAATTCTTCGTGATGATTGGGGCTTTAAAGGCATTGTAATGTCAGACTGGGGTGCAAACATAGACGCAGTAAACAGTCTTAAAGCAGGCCTTGATCTTGGTATGCCCGATTCAAACGGATATTTTGAAGAACAGCTTAAGGCGGCTTATGAAAAGGGCCAGCTCACAGAAGCAGATATTGATAAAGCCTGCAAACGAATTATTGATCTTGCTTTGCTGTATGATGCCCACAAAGATGAATACGCCGGCGGTTCAAAAGCAGAGCCTGTCGATTTTAAGGTTCAGCATAATATTGCTTATGAGCTTGCCTGCGAAAGTGCAGTACTCTTAAAAAATGACGGCATTTTCCCTCTGCCTCAAAAACAGAAAATTCTTGTTGTTGGAGAGCTTGCCCAGAATATGCGTTTCCAGGGTGGTGGCTCAAGTCATATTTCTACAGCACCTTATCCAGACGCGCTTGAATCTCTTAAAAAATATTATGATGTTGAATATGTTCCAGGTTATCTTTCGACCTTCTGTAAGGCTGGCAAAAAGCAAAAGATAAATGAAAAGCTCAGGGCAGAGGCTGTTAAAAAAATAAGTGACTTTATAGAAAAAAATCCTCGTGCACCTCTTCTTTATTTTTGTGGACTTGAAGAATCTTACGAAGGCGAAGGTTTTGACCGCGATGATTTAAAGCTTCCGGCCAGTCATATAAAGCTTTATAACGAAATTATAAAAATTACAAAAAATATTGCCCTTGTTACCTTCAGTGGTTCTGCAATAGATTTGTCTTTTGCTCCGGAGGCTCGTGCAATTCTTCATATGTATTTGTGTGGCGAAGCCTGCGGCGAGGCCTGTGCCGATCTGCTAGCCGGAATAAAAAATCCGAGCGGAAAGCTTGCCGAAACCTGGCCTTGTAAAATAGAAGTGGGTGCTCCTGTTGATGATCTTGATGTTGATTATAAAGAAGGCGTCCTCGTTGGTTACAGATGGTACGAAAGCAAAAATATTCCTGTTCAGTACGAGTTTGGCTTTGGCTTGAGTTACACAAAGTTTGAATATTCCGATTTGAAGGTTGAACCAAAAGAGTGGTCCCTGAGCTCGTCGAAGGGCCCTGTAGAAGTAACCTTCACTATTCAAAATATCGGCACTGTAGATGGCAGCGAGGTTGCAGAGGTTTATGTAAAAAATCCAATTGATGACCTTGAAATCTCTCGTTCTGCAATAGAACTTAAAGGCTTTGAAAAAGTTTTCCTCAAAGCAGGCGAGAAAAAAACTCTTACAATCACTCTTGATGACCGTGCATTCAGCGTTTATTCAACAAAGAAAAAATGCTTTGCTACAGTTCAGGGAGACTACACAATTTGCGTGGGAGCCAGTGTAAAAGACATAAAGCTTTCGGCTCCAATAAAAGTCCAGGGCTATGATATTCACGAGCTTGTTCGAACAGACAAGGAAGAGCAGGAAGGTATTTTTGTAAAACATCCTCGACACAAAAAAGGTGAGTTTACAGTTACAGACAGCCTCATTGCAATGTCAAAAGAAAGTCTTTATGTTAAAATCCTTCTTAAGATTTACCGCCTTGTAATTATTCTTTCAAGTAAGAGTAAATCGACCGATGACCCTGCAGTAAAAATTGGAATAACTGGTATTGAAGAAAATCCTCTTGAAAGTTTAATAAGCATTTCGGGCGGAAGAATAACTAAAAAATTTGCAAGACGAATTGTAAAGCAGGCAAACAGATAATTACACAAGCATCATCTGGTGAACAAGCTTCTCGGCTTCTTCTGGTGTCATTGGATGGCCCCAGATAAAGCCCTGAATCATGTCGCAGCCAATATCGCGAAGGGTATCAATCTGGTCGCTGTCTTCTACACCTTCAGAAATTACATCAAAGTTCATAATATGGCCGATAGAAATAATCGAAGCTACATACTGCTTTGAAGAATCGTTGGAATTCATTGTGTCTATAAAAGATTTATCAACCTTAAGCAAATCGGCAGGAATGCGAGTAAGATAACTGAGCGATGAATAGCCGGTACCAAAATCATCAATGGCAATTCTTATACCCATTTTCTTTAGCTCTTGAATTGTCTGTACAGCCGTACTTTCAGAATCAATCATTATAGATTCTGTAATTTCAACTTCAAGCTGTGTAGGAGGGAATCCGTTCTTTTTAAGTACAGATTTAACTTCCTCAAGAAAATCCTCTTTAATTAAATGGCGCACAGAAACATTTACACTTAAAATACCGTCAAAACCTGTTTCTTTTATAAGTCTGCCAATAAATTTTGTGGCTTCGTCAAATACACGGCTGTCAATTTTATCAATAAGACCAACTGTTTCGGCAATGGGAACAAATTCTCCCGGAGCAATATCATTTCCATCAGAATCAATCATGCGGGCAAGAGCTTCAAATCCCCGTAGCTTGTGATCCATATCAAACTGAGGCTGCAGATTAAAGAAAAATTTGTCCTCATCAAGAGCAGTTCTTATTTTGCGTTCCATTTCTACAGCATGCTCACCATTTTCAAGCAGAACAGGAGAAAACCTTAGAATATGGGCACTGCTATTTGCTCGTTTAATGTTATACATGGCCATGTCTGCGTAAGAAAAAAGAACATCGCTGTCGTCTGAATCTAAAGGATATTCTGCATAACCAAAGCTTGCAGTTGTAAAAAAGTCGTGGCTTTTTAGAATGATTTTCTGTTCAAGAACGCTTTCGTAATAATGGATTGTTCTTAAAATATCGTCATCGCTTTTATAGTCCCTGATAATCAGTGTAAACTCATCACCACCCTGTCGGGTAACAAAATCCTTTGTGCCTGAAAGTCCTGAATCGGCAGCAAACTTCCAGCGGGTTGCAATTTCTTTAAGAACCTCGTTTCCTGCGTTATGCCCCATTGTATCGTTTATATTTTTAAAATTGTTGAGGTCAATCATGGTAAGAGCAAATTTTTCACCGGATTTTACAAGATTTTTAACAAGCTCTGTACAGGCCAGACGGTTTGGAAGTCCAGTAAGACTATCGGTTACAGCCTCGTCGCTAAGCTTCTTCTGATATTTTTCTATAAGTCTGTTATTTATTTGAAGAAAACAGATAGTAATTAATCCAAATAAATCTGAAAAAAGACCGGAAATATTAAAGAACTTATGATTTATAAAGATAATTATTGAAAGAGTAATAAGTTCATAAATAAGAATAAGTAAAGATGTTATAAAGCCCGGTAATCCATATAAAACAACAAGCATAAATAAACAGATGTTTGTTAATGCAGAAAAAACTCCGGTTACAGAAGCCTTTGGAATTGGATTATTTATTATAAACAATATATCCTGATTTCCTGCTGTTTTTCTTACAAAATAAGAAGCAAGTCCGTAAAGGGCTAAAAGTATAAAATAAAAGATAAAAGGAACCTTTTTACGGGCAGTTAAATTATAGAGAGTCTGATCAATTACTTCATGTCTTCCCGGAAGTTTTAAACTCTTTAGCATTAGAAACCTCTTTGCTTAATTTTTTTCTCCGAAACCGGAAAACGTGAACTTTTATTTATGGATAGGACTTTAAGCAGATATGTCATAATTATAACTTATAAAGAATGAGTTGTAAACAAAGGAATCTTTTGTTAATTGTTTTAATTGTAGAAATTTGGGCGAATATAAATACTATATGGTCAAGAATTGTGTAAATTGATAAAATGCAGCAAATGGAAGAAAACAATAAACGAAAAGTTTTTGGCTATGCAATTGCAGCCGTAACGATATTTTTCTGGGGAATAACTTTTATATGTACAAAAGCCCTGCTTTCCGAATTTTCTGCACTCGAGATTTTGTTTTTTAGATTTTTAGCAGCATATTTAGGTCTTTGGATTATCCGTCCAAAATTTGAAAAAATCGAAAGAAGGGACAATATTCTTTTTGCACTTGCGGGGCTTTCCGGAGTAGTTCTCTACCAGTTTAGCGAAAACATGGCAATAAATTTTACAAATGCTTCAAATGTAAGCGTTATTGTAAGTATCTGTCCGCTTTTTACAGCAATTATTGCCCAGTATTTTTTAAAAGAAAATCATCTTAATCTCTGGTTCCTCCTTGGATTTATTATTTCAATTACCGGAGTTGCCCTGGTTTGCTTTAATGGAAAAATTGAACTTGAGTTTAATCCAATCGGCGACCTTCTGGCCCTTTTTTCTGCAATCTGCTGGGGTTTTTATTCACTTTTTGTATCCCTTATAAACAGAAAAAATTACGATCCTGTGTGTGCCACAAGAAGAGTTTTCTTTTATGCAGTTTTATTTATGCTTCCTTTAATGCTGGCAGGCTATGGAATTTCGCACAGTGGAGCAGATGGAGATTTTGCAGCCTCTATGTCTGTTACAATAGATAAAGCAGAAAATCTCCAGCGATTTTCAAAGCCTATGAACTGGGTAAACCTGCTTTTTCTGGGCATTGTTGCAAGCGGTTTTTGTTTTAGCGCCTGGAATAAAGCATGCGAAATTGTTGGAACAGTAAAGGTCAGCTGCGGATTGTATCTTATTCCGGTTGTAACAATTGTATTTGCCTTTTTCACTCTTGGTGAGCAGATAACCTGGCTTGGAGCACTTGGTTCAGTTCTTACAATCACCGGATTGTTTATTAGCGAAAAGAAATAAATAGAAAAATTTCAGGACTCATGTTATAATAAATTTCGTATTTTATAATACTAAACGGAGTGTAGAATATGAATTTATTTAGTACATATTTACTATTTTTTGGATTATCAACTGTAGTTGGTGTTCCTTTACTATCTTCTTTTCAAGTAACACAAATTAAGGGCTCCACCTGGTTCGACTGGGTAAGTAATCTTGGTACAACTCTTGGTCCTGCTGCAGGAGTTTTTATTCTTATTTCCCTCATTGTTTATAAAATGCTCAAACCTCTTTCAAAACTGGTTAAAGAAGCAGAAACTCGTCCTTTATCTGAAGACGAAAAAAAATATGCCCAGAAAATCCTTACAAGAATAAACACTCTTTCTATTGTTTCTATTTTAATGGGATATCCTGTAGGAAACGGGTCAACCATTATTATTAAAACTCTTACAGCAAAAGTAAATTATAACAAAGTTGACTTAGCTATAATTCTTATTCTTGTTATGCTTTATGCTCTTCTTGCAATTTCTTATTCAACCACAGGCTTTAATATTATGGCCAGAGCCCAGCTTGCTAAACTTAAGATTCAAAGCACAGACGGCATGAAAACCTCTAAATATACATATTCTCTTGCAACTATCATTATAAATGCTATGCTTCTTATGGGCTGGCATGTGTTCTGTTCTGGTTATAGTGCAATCCGCCATGACTGGACAGTTCAGTATTTTGCAAGAAAAGGTCTTTATGCTTTATTTATGAGTGGTTTTATTACCCTTCCTTTAATCATAATGGTTCTTTACCAGCTTAGAAAACGCTTTACAATTACAATTCAGCAGATTGATGACCTGCGCCAGAAAGGTGACCTTGCAACCCGATTGAATATTGGTACCTTTGATGATTTTGGAAAAATCATGACTTCGATGAACAAGCTCATGGACTTTTTGCAGGTATCGCTTAATACCCTTAAAAATGAATCCGGTTCGGTAGGTGCGGCGGCAGACGAGCTTCTTTTAATTACAGACAATTCTTCAACAAGTATGGACATGATTGTAAACAGCTTTGAAGAAATGCATAAACAGAATGCCGAAAAAGATGCCCTTCTTGAATCTGCAAAGAATAATATTTACAAGCTCAATGAAGATGCTTCAAAAGTAAGTCAGACCATGCAGGAACAGGCAATTGCCGAAGAGCAGAATGCAGACGCGATTTCTCAAATGGCCGAAAATACAAATCAGATTAACGAGCTTATTAAACAGGCAAAGCAGCTTTCAAAAAATCTTTCCGATTCTTCAGAAGCCGGTTCTGCCGAAGTTCAAAAAACAGAGCTTGTTATTAATTCGGTTAGCGAAAAATCAAAGCAGATGTCTGAAGTTATTCAGGTAATTCAGCAGGTTGCTTCGCAGACAAACTTGCTTGCCATGAACGCCGCTATTGAGGCTGCCCATGCCGGTGAAGCAGGTCAGGGATTCTCTGTAGTTGCCGATGAAATTCGTAAGCTTGCAGAAAGTACTCAGAGCCAGGCAAAGAGCATTAAAGATTTGATTATAGAAATCACAAAGGCTATTCAAAACGGTTCTTCGAGCATGCAGGATACAAAAGCAATGTTCTATAAAATCCAGGAAGAAATTGTTACACAGACAAACGTTGTTGAAAACATTGCCCAGACAATGGAGATTCAGTCTACTGGTGCCGAAGAAATTCTTTCTACAACAAATAAGATTTCTCAGAACATTCAGAGTGTAAATGAAATTATTAAAAATCAGGCAAACTATACAGAACAAATCACCGAGGGCATAAAGGATGTTGTTGAACTTTCTGGAAAAATCGATGGTTCAATGAACTTATCTTTGGGAATCCTCAAAGATTTCTCTCAATCAATAGGCATTGTAAATGAAAAAGCCCAGGCAAATCAAAAGTCTGTACAGACAATTAATGATGAGCTGGGCAAGTTCGAATTATAATTAAACCTTAAATTGTTTAATCTGTGAACTAATCTTAGAAACACTATTGCGGACGTTGCGTGAGTTTTCCGAAAGGATCTTACCAGAGTCCGCAATTTTTTGTGAATCAGCTGCAACACCGTTCATGTTGTTAGCCATTGTTTCTGTAACTGCTTCAAGAATATGAATCTTATCCATAACGAGCTTGTTGCTTTCTGTCATGACATTACTTGAAGATCTAACGTTTCGTGTATTGTCATTCAAGGTCTGGAGAGCTTCATTAATAATCTTAGAGCCTTCTGTCTGTTCATTCATTGAATCTTTAATCTGACGAACAAGAGTATCTGTTTCTGCAATCATGTTCGAAAGCTTGTTAAAGGATTCAAGCGATTCTCCAGAAGCAATTGTTACACTAGAAATAGATTCTCTGATTTTTGAAAGCTGTTCACCGATTTTCTGTGACTGCTCAGAAGAATCTTCAGAAAGTTTACGGATTTCGTCTGCTACTACAGAGAAGCCTTTTCCTGCTTCACCAGCGTGTGCAGCTTCGATTGCGGCGTTCATAGCAAGAAGGTTTGTCTGTTCGGCAATGCCCTGAATAACAGTGTTGGCTTCTTCAAGCATTTCAGATTCATCCTGAATCTTGATAATCTTATCATTAACCATAATCTGCTTTTCGGAACCGTTACGAACATTGCTTTCGAGGTTGTTGAAAGAAGATGCCATGCGGTCAACAATTCTGTTTACAGAACCAATATTGCTTACCATTTCTTCTACAGTTGTAGAGGCCTGAGTTACTTCATTAACCTGAACAGTAATCAAATCATCAAGTGAAGAAATGTTTGAAGAAACTTCGTTTACCTTGAATACAGTTTCTGCAACGGTACAAGCTTGTTCTCCAAGCTGAGTATGTAGTTCATCAATTCTTGTAGAAATATTACTCATGATATCAGATGTATCAGAAGCAGAGTGGCTCATATCAACACTCACAGTATCAAGAGTTTCCTGTGAAGTCTTAATATCCATAATGATATTGCGAAGCTTATCGGTAAACAGGTTGAATCCACTTACAACCTGCCCAATTTCATCTTTATGGCGGGTTTCAATTTTTCGGGTAAGATCGGCACTGTCACTTGCAAGTTCAGTAATTGATTTTGTAAGCTCAAGCAAAGGCTTAAGGAACTGATTAAGTGCAAGAAGAAGTGAAAGGAAAACAATAATAAATGCAATAACTGTAATAAGGATAATTGTGCTTTTGATTTTTTTAAGTCCGCCAAAATAGTAATCATAAGGAAGAGAGCAAACAACAAGCCATTCTGGTTTTGTAGGAACTTCTCTTGAAATGAATGACATTTTTGTACCGGTTATAGAATCATCATATTCCAAAATGTCATCAAAACCATCAATTGCTCTTTGAATAGAATCTTTAAGGTTGACGTTCTTTTCAAGATCAATTTCTGTATCTTCGGCAAGACCTATTATTTCTCCTGTTGTTTTACTTACAACAAATGGATGGTAATAATCACCAATTGTGATATCAGTAACAATATGCGAAAGTCTGTTACCTTTGATTACAGAAACGGCAACACCATGAATTCTTCCATTGTAGTTATAAACTGGAACTGCGTAAAACATAAGAACTGCATTAATAACAGGAGAGAAGGCAGGGTCAACTACATAATTGTTTCCCTTCATTGCCTGTTCAAAATAAACGCGTCCCGAAGCAAGATTAAGCTTTTGACCTGTAGAACGAATATAAGTAAAGCCCTGGTCATCATAAAAGGCACAGTTTTCATATTTATCTGTATTTACTTTTACAACATCAGCCATCTGATGATTTTTTTCTTCAAGCGAAACTTCCGGGTCGCGGGCAAAAGGCATTTCGGCTATAGAATTCAAAAGCATGAATTCCTTTTGATTAAGTTCATCTATTTGATTTGTAACATCACTTGCCAGAGATTCAAAACTGCTTCGAGAAGATTTTCTAAGGGATTTTTCGGCGAAGACGTATGATAATGCTCCGGTAGTTATAATACCAACAAGAACTATTGATACTGTTAATATAATTAGTTTTCCTTTTATACTATGCATAAAAACTCCTGATAAAAAAACTAGTAAATTATATTATAAAGCAGGAAAGGGAAAAAAACAAATTTTGCGAGGTTTTCTACTCTGTTGTTTTGATGCAGTACATAGGATTTTTATCAGGACAAAGCTGCAGAACATGTTTTTCGCACGGCAGGATTTCTGTAGGGTCGTGCGTTACGTGAAGCATTGTTGTAGTGCTTCCTTCGCCAATGAGCTCCATTAAATGAAGGATTTTTGCGCGGAAGTTTTCGTCCAGGCCATGGCAAGGCTCATCCAGAATAAGAAGCTCCGGAGATTTTACTGCAGATCTTAAAATGAGGATTGCGCGCTGTTCCCCATAACTTAAGTTTCCAAATGATTCATTTTCACGGCCTGCAAAACCACCCAAAGCAAGCCATTTTTTTGCAAGGGCAATTTCTGAATCTTTTGCAGCTTCGTAAAGGCCTATTGAATCACGGAAACCGGAGATTATTACGTTTTGAAGGCTTGTTCCGCCAAGCATTCTGTATTCTACGTGCAGGCGGTATGAAACAATTCCAAGTCGTTTTTTAATATCCCAGATTGTTTCGCCCGAGCCGCGTTTTGTACCAAAGAGCTTTACGTCATTACAGAAGACCTGCATGTTGTCGCCGGTGATAAGCTCAAGAAGAGTTGTTTTTCCGCTGCCGTTTGGACCTTGTATGAGCCAGTGTTCCCCTTTGTTTACAGTCCAGTTGAGGTCTCGCAAAACCTGATTTTCGCTCCAGGATACATTTACGTTTGTCATTTGAACAAGAGGCGCAGATGTCTCCTGTGGCGCCTCCTGCGTTCCAAACAATTCCTTAAAAGCCGTGGCCTCTTCCGGAGTCATTCCCGTTTTGTTTTCATTTGCGGCCAGTTTCTTTTCATAATCTGCGCGTGGTCCACAAAAAGATATTTCCTTATTAGAAAATTCAATAACATGAGTGATTGTGTCAGGAATCTCGTGCCAGCGCTCCATTCCAAGAAGGATTCCCTGCTGCTTTGCTACAAAATCAAAAATAATCTTTCTGCTCTGGGCATCAAGGCCTGCAAACGGGTCAGAAAGAATAAGAAGCTTTTTTCCGCTTATGAGGGCACGAGCCAAAAGAGTTCTGCGGATTTCTCCAGTAGAAAGATACTTTAATCCGCGGTCAAGGATTTTTTTTATGCCGGTCAGTTCAATTTCAGGGCGGTCATCAATTTCATATGCCTGCGGCGGAAGAGGCTTTCCTTTTTTACAATCATCCCAGAGCGCCTGTGCAATAAACATTCGTGCGGTACGTCCAATATCAACGCCACCTTCTATATAATCACTTTCATCGTTATCGCGTTCTTCCTGAATAAGGCGGGCCGCTCTTTCCAATGAAACAATTTCTGTAGAATTTCCAAAGGTGTTCGAAAACAAGGACATTTCATCGCCAGCGTTTGGAGTAATTTTAATTCCAGGGGTTCCAGCAAGCGCATTCAAAAAATCAGCCTTGCCGCCACCGTTTGGACCAATTACAAGCCAGTTTTCCCCCTGATTCATTGTCCAGGTAATGTTTGGAACAAGAGTATTTCTAGTATTTTCAATTCTACAGTTTTGAATTGTAATAAGTGCGGTCTTTGACATATTAATTCCTTGAAGAATTATTGTATCATTTTGGGCGCAAGGGTCAAGACGGGTATATTAAATCCGATAATATAAGTATGACTAGAAAATTATTTAAGCGTCTTACCGGCGTGATTATCATACTTAATATTTGTACAATACAAGCCGTTGCAAAAGGAAAATCAGATACTCAAATATCAGAGCCTTTAATTGAAATTTCGCAGGAAATATCGCCAGAAACTATCACAGAAGAGCTTGATGTTGTTGAAGAAGAAGCGGAGCCTGTAAAAGAGCCTGTTCAGCTTTATACTTTGCGTCCTGTAGAAGGAAAACCTGTTTCTTTTACCGAAACCTGGGGCTATGTAAGTCAGGGTAGGGAAGATGAATACGATGCAAGCCTTCCAATTACTGATGTCTGCTATTTTTCGGCAGAAATAAACTGTTATGGAGAACTGTCTGCAATTCCTAATAGAACAAAGCTCAAAACAGGAAATGCACGCTGCCATCTTGTAATAACCTGCGACAGCCGTTCATTGAGTCATTTTGTAATTAATCCGGAGTATGGGGTTCGCAAAAATCTTCTTAAGCAGATTGTAAAAGCCGCTATTCCTTATGATGGAGTTCAGATTGATTTTGAACTTGTGCCTGTTCGCGACCGCAAGCATTTTCTAACTTTTTTGGCAGACCTGCGCTACATGTTAGGGCAGAATAAATGGTTTACAGTTTGTGTGCCTGCGCGCTTCAAAAAGCTTTCCGAGGATGTTTATCCATATACCGAAATTGCTAATTACAGCGACCGTGTTTTTGTAATGGCTTATGATGAGCACTGGAGTACAAGTAAGCCTGGTCCAATTGCTTCTGTTGACTGGTGCCAGAAGGTTTTGGAGTATGCCCAAAAATCAATCCCGGAACGAAAGCTTGTTATGGGTATTCCTTTTTATGGCCGCTTTTGGGCAGAACAGGCCACCTCCGGCGCATACTATTTTTCCCGTCTGAACAGAATGATGGTTGCCGCAGGTGTTGAAGAAATCACCTACGAAAACGATATCCCAAAAGTCCAGTACACAACCCAGGTAGACGTAACCGGCTACTTCAACGACGCCTATTCCGACATAACCTTACTAAGAATGTACAAATCCGCCGGCGTAAAAAAAATCGGCTTCTGGCGCGTAGGGCAGGAAGATCCCGAGTTCTGGAATTGGCTTAAGGTGAGTAAGAATAAATAATATATTTGTAATGACTTTACTCTATAAAATTTGATATAATCATTTTATGACAATTTCCAAAAAGGCAGAAAACGTACGCGACGTAATCCGCTACCTTAAAAAGTTTAACAACGCTCTCATTGTAATTTACCTTGATGACAATACCATCAGCTCTCCGCTTTTTTCTTCACATATACGCGACATTGCACTTTTACACGCTGCAGGCCTCAAGGTTGTAATTATTCCTGGAGCGCGTGCTCGAATTGATGAAGTTCTTTCCAGTGCAAATATCAGCTGGACCTACAAAGACAATATCCGTGTTACAGAAGAAAAGGCAATGCCTCTTGTAAAAATGGCTGCGTTTGATGTAACTAACACAGTAATGACAAATCTTGCTGCAAATAATATCACCGCAGTAATTGGTAACTGGGTACGCTCTCGTTCAAAGGGAGTAATTAACGGATTTGATTTTGGTGCCGCAGGAGAAATAGACAGACTCGATACAGCTTCTTTAAATACAGTTTTGAATGATGGCTTTATTCCAATTTTTCCTTGTATAGGCTGGAGCTCAACAGGTAAGCCTTACAATATTTCTTCAGCAGAACTTGCCCAGCAGGTTGCAGTTGAATTAAAAGCAGACAAGCTCTTCTTTGTAATGGGGCAGACTGCTCCAATCTTAAAGGATGGAGAAATTGTTCCTGCAATGAATATCGAAGAGCTTGATGATTATATTTCTAAGCTTGATGATTCACAGCAGATAAAGAGTCTTCTTGAGCTTTGTAGAATTGCCTGCCTTAATGGAGTAAACCGTTCACACCTTCTTGATGGAAATCTTGACGGAGTATTGCTTACAGAAATATTTAGTGACCTTGGTTCGGGCACAATGATTTATACAAACAACTACGGAAAAATCAGACCAATGCAGCAGACAGATATTCCAAGCGTTCTTGCAATTATGCGTCCCTTTGTTGAAAGCGGAAAGCTTTTGCCTCGTACAGAACAGGCAGTTGCTCAGGAGCTTGAAGATTTTTCTGTTTATGATTTTGATGGTGGTGTTCGCGCCTGTGCTTCGCTTCATGCCTACCCTGATGGTCAGTATGAAATTGCCGCAGTTGCAGTTGACGAGGCTTACAGCCATATGGGCATTGGACCAAAGCTTGTAGAAAGCCTTGTTCAAAAAGCAAAAACTTGCGGGGCAAAATCTGTTTTTATAATGACCACACAAGCATCTGACTGGTTTGAAAAAATTGGATTTAAAGAAGATAGCATAGATTCTTTGCCAGAGGCCCGTCGTGCTAAGTGGACCCCTGAACGCGGATCAAAGGTTTATCGTTTGAACTAAACCCAATCCTTCAATGCAGCCGTCAACTTCTTGGCGGCTTTTTTATGTGTAACTGCACTTGGATGCCAGTCTGCTCCAATACCGTCCTCATCTTTTTGTAAGTCAAACTTAACAGTTTTTATAGGTACAGTTGGAAAATCCTTTGAAAAAAGATTGCAGGCTTCTTTTACAGAATTGCAAAGCTCCTGTCCCATAATTCCAAGACTGCAGCAGATTTTTGCTTTTGGACTTCGGCGGTGAACAGCTTCTATTAACTGGCGAAGGCCTGCAACATACGAAAGGCGTCTGTCTTCAAGTCCGCGCACCCAACTTGTGTCATTTGTTCCAAGATTAATTACAACAATATCAGGACTAAAGCGTGATTCGTCCCAAACCTCTGGTTCAACCTTAAGACGGAGCTGACCGCTTTTGTCTGTATAAGGCCAGCAGGCAGGCATGAGCCATCTTGTTTCTGGAAGCATAACTGTTGCGGGGTCTGTGTAATTAGAAATAATTCCAATTCCACTCCAGCTGCACAAGTGGAAGTCTGCGCCAAGAGCCTGGGCTGTCAAAAAGGCATAAGCTTTATCTGGGCGTTCCTGACCTGTACAGAAGGTATCTTTTTCCCAAACGCCTTCAAGTCCGTAGCCACAGGTTATGCTGTCGCCAATGAATTCAAGGCGAGGGGTGCGTGCACTGCGGGCTGCCCCTTTTACAAGGCTTCCCATAATCTCCAGCTTCTTCAACCCGGCCATACCAAATGCACATTCACTCAGTTTGAGTACTTTTATTACAACAGTTTTTTCAACAGCGCTTTCGAATAAAACGCATTCATTTTCCTGCTGCTTAAGTTCTATGCGTACAGGTTCAAAATCCCTGGCGGTTGGAAAGCTTTCCCAAAACGAAGCGCCTTTATATTTGCCAGGGCCTGCCAGCTCTGTTACATAAACTCCAATAAATCCACGTTCTGATTTTTTCTGTTTGTTCGGGTCGCTCAAAATTGTTGCAACAGCTTTCTTTCCTGTAAAGCAAAATTCAAAACCGCTGCAAGAGTAATCAAAATATCTTACACCGTTGTAATCAAAATTACGGCCATACCATTTGAGGTCGGTTATTTTTAGTTTCATAGTAATACTCCAAAAGTCCCTTCGACAGGCTCAGGGACCGCTATTTATAAAGCTACTGGTTTATATTCAATGCGGATTTCTGGCAAAGATTTTATCTGGGTGTAGTAGTTATTCATCCAGTCGCCGTCAGGCAGCTTACAAAGCTCTTTTCCTGTTACACTCAAATCAGACAATCCTTTTTTATTGAGTGGATGGTTTTTTCCGTCTGCAGGAGGCGCAAAAATTTTCATCTTGATTTTTGTTGGTTTTGAGATTTTATGCTCAAAGAACCAGCTCATCAAATCTATGCATTTTACTCCCGGTGCTTTATAGAACCACCAGCCGCCAAACTCAATCATCAGGTTTTGGTTAAGCAAATCCTTTGTAAAATATAATTCTGCGTAATGAGGATCTTTTCTAACAGCTACATCGATTTGAATACCTTCGGCATCTTCGGAGTTAGTCCATCTTAACTTAACAGGAAGTTCAACTTCCTCGCCAAGCTTGTATTTTTTGCCAAAGAACGGCTTGTGTAAAAATTCCTTGTAAGTCTTAAGGGCTGGCTGTTCAATTCCAACGTCGCTGTTATTAGGATCTGTAATTTCCAGACCAAGGCGTCCGTCATCGCGGAACTGGTAAAGGGTAAAGGCATCAAGCCATTTATCAGGATCGGCTTCAAGTCTTTCCATAAAATCACGGATTTTTTCTGCCTGACCATAAGGACCGTTTACATCACCATCAGCATTCAGCTCGCTCAAAACCATCGGTTTATTCTGACCTGTAATTTCGCGCAGACGATAAACTGATTTTTTAAAGCGCTCATAAATTTTCTGGTTATCATAATCGGCAAAAGCTTTTCCACCTTTCTTTGCAACAACATAAGGCCATCCCCAGTTGAGCGAAAGATAATTATCACCCGACCAGATATCAGCCGCTTTGTGGGCCTCTAAGAAAATGTCTTCCATTTCGAGCTTGCCTGTGTTTTCCATGTACAGGCCCGCACACAAAATCATCTTTACATTTGGCGCATGCTTATGCATAACGTTGCAGCACATAACAAAAAAGTCTGCAATCTGTTGGTAAGAGGCGCGCTTTGTATAGCAGAACCAGTCACCGGTACATTCATGATTTATACGAAGAAGAACTCGTCCATAAGGGCGAAGGTCCTGTGCAATTTTAATGATATCCTTTTCTTTTAAAAACGGATCAATTGTAAGAGTGAGAACAACATCCTGTCCGTGCTTACGGATATCATTCATAAAATTAAAAGGCTCATCATCAAGACGTCCCTCTCTTCCGCCACGATAAGGAAAATAATCTTCATAAGGATAATCCCACGCTCCCTTTGCCGGTTTGTCTGATATAATCTTGCTTGCACGAGTTGGCCATTCTTTGTCGTTAGGATAATAAGTGTACATAAGGCTGATTCCCCTGTGTACAGTTTTGAGTTTTTGTAAAATGTAATCTTGATTTACATAAAGTCCGCGTTCACTTCCATCTCCAAGGTCAAGTGCGCAGTCGGCAGCTTTTAAAAAAATCTTTTTCATATTTTTGATTATATGGTATAATGAAAAAATATTATAGGAGAAGACGCGAAAATGAAAAACATTTTTAAGAAGATTGTATTTGCGAGCCTTTTTATAGCGCTTACCGCCTCTTTATTTGCTGAGCCAGCCAGCACAGGCATCACCGATAGCGATGTAAAAAACTGGGCTAAAAATTTGAACCCAATGGTAAAGGAATTACAGGCACTTGGAGTTTGGACTAACGACTCAATAAATGCAACTGTAAAACAAAAAGCAAATGTAGACAATGTTTTGCACAAGTATGGAATCAGTGGTTCTAACTGTATTGATAAGTTTGGAATGATTACAAGCTGTGCTGTTGTAGTTATTGCCGCAAATGATATTGATCCGGAATCTGCCGCATTGCTTAAGGCATTTGGAATGGATCCTTTGGCCGATCTTAAGAAAAATTGTAACTCAAAGGATTATGCTGTAGTTGAAGCTAACTCAAAGGCTGTCGTTAGTGCTTATAACAATCTTGATACAAGTAGTTTTGATTCGGGAAGTGCTGACAGCTCTGCCGCTATTGATGATTATTCTGATGATGTTGATGCTGTGGTAGACTTTTATACCCGTCTGGCAAACTCCTCTAATGAGGATATTGCAAATCTAACCAGCAATTTGAGTATGGATAAAGTTAACGAAGAAGGAGAATTTGTAAAAGGAATGTATGAGTCTATTAGCAAGGCAAAAGGTGACTCAGGTCTTCTTTACAAATCATCAAAGCAAGCTTCTAAGTACAAAAAGACTTCTTATAAGAAAGGTACAAAAGTAAAGGTTGGTTATTGTTGGGATGATGAAGAAAAAAATCAAAGTAAGTTTGTGTTGATTTTTGATCTGGACAAGAAGACAGCAGAATTCAACTTTGACTGGAAGGTAGCTAAAGCAGATTATAAAGATATGATCAATGGTTATACTGTAGAATCAACTACAAAAACATTAAAATATACAATTACTTCTGTTGAATATTATTATCTTACCGAAGATCCGATGCGAAGTTATGGCGAAGGTAATGAGTATGTAATAAAAACAAAAGAAGGTCTCGTTTTACATGCATGGAATGAGTTTTCCGGTGATTACAATGCTTATGAATGGAAGGTTGGAATAAAGGGGTTGCCAGATTTATCTTCAATGGACAGAGATCTTGGCTGGACAACAGAATAAAAAACATATCAGCCATATCTCAGGCTAATTATGTTCGGAACAATAATCATTAGTGTAATCCTCATTGTTCTAATTTCACTTGCGCTTTGGTCTATCATTAAGGCCAGGCGCTCTGGTCGGCATCCTTCCTGCGGGGGATGCTGCGGTGCCTGTGCGCAAAACTATAATTGTACTTCTAAGGAAAAAATGAGTGTTATGAAAATCCTTCCTTTCGAAATGAAAAATATTCCTCTTGTTCTTGATGTCGTTGCGCCTATGTGGTGTCCGTCGCTTGGTGATGAAACTTTTAAACGGTTCAATGTTGAGTACATAATGCGTAACAATCTTTTTGACAATGATTTTCATTATGAGCTTTTGGAATGGAACGAAGAGGCTGGGGCTGATGAATTTTGTGCTATGGCTTTTTTTGCCCGCAAAGGAGATGTCTGCAAGGCTCAGGAATGGTTTGAGGTTGAAAGTAAAAAGTTTCCGGCCGACTGGCTTAGGGCATCGCAAATGAGCAGAACATACATAGAGCTCATGGACCAGAAAACTTTTGACATGATGAAGGATGATGACATCAAACTTACACTTTACGTAAGCCGCAAAAAAGGTTCGGGCTCTAAGCTTTTGAATGAACTATGTGACCGCTTTAAGGGGCAGGGTTATAAAAATCTTTATCTATGGACCGACTGCGAATGCACCTGGGAATGGTACACAGACCACGGTTATGAGCTGGTTGCCCAGGATGTTTATGAGCCTTTCAGCCATGAAGATGAAAAATATATGACCTATATATTTAAAAAAGAATTGTAGAAAATATCAGGTGTACAATTCACCGTCAAAAAATCTTTCCTGAAAATCTATCTGTTTTAAAATTTCTTCTCGTGAAAAGTGCGGGTCGTTTTTGATGTCTGCGTCTTCGGGGGCAACAATCCATTTGTCTTCAACATCATTAAAGCGATGGTATACGGCAATAACTTTTCCGCTGAAGGTTTGAAGAGGCTTGTCTGCGCCAAGAATATAAACATCCTGTTCTGCACCGTCGCCAGCCATTACGCCTTCTACATATCCGTAGTTGATAGGGTAGTATAATTCTTTTACACGCGGATGATGTGTTCCAAGCGGACGGTCAATTTTGCAGTCTACGTGGCTGCCTATGATGTTAGTGTAATCTAACTTTGTTGCTTCCTTGTGGAGCACGGCTTCTATAAAATAATGCTTTTGGTTTTTCCATTTTCCGTCGCCATAACAGTCATCAATCAGGCGCACTTTAATAAGTTCAAAATCGGCAAACAGTTTTTTAATGTCTTCGTGGTCTACAAAAAAATGAGGAACTCCCTGCTCAACGCCTTCTGTTTTAATTATTGTGTTGTCATCAATTTTTGGCATGCCCGATTCTGCGTAGGTCCAGGTGTCCTTGGAGCAGAGCGTCATGAAGATTGTCCCGTTGGGTTTGAGCACGCGTTTAATTTCGCCCAGGATTTTATTCATGCCTGCGGTGTCTGCGTGGCCTGCGGAATGCATTGCAAAAATACAGTCAAAGGCGTCGCTGGCAAAAGGCATCTTTTCCATTTCGGCGCGTTTAATTGTAAAGTCTACCTTCTGTTCGCGGCGATAGTTTTTAAGAAAATCCAGGGCTTCGGCGGAACAATCCATGGCTGTAACTTTAAAACCATATTTTGCAAAAAGAATGGAATGACGTCCAAGTCCGCATCCAAGGTCAAGCACACTGTGTCTGCCTTCGCGCTTCCATTTTTCTGCGTAGTAGTAGCTTTCTTCGCAAGGGTCCAGCCAGAGACTTTTGTCATCAACATTTTTCCAGTCAAAAGGGATGTAAGATTTTTCCATAGATTAATCCTTGTTGCTTTTTCGTTCATACATAATGAGAGTCATTTTATCGTTTACGATTTCTTCCTCGCCGGTGCGTATAAAGCCGCATTTTTCGTAGAGGTGACAGTTTGCCGGTTCTTGCAAAATTGTTTCCAGTCTCCAGAGAGTTACCTCGGGGTATAGAGAAAAGACCTGCTGTAGTGCAACATAACCAATTTTCTGATTTTGAAATTTTGGAAGAATAAACAGAGGACTGATAAAAGAAATCTTTTTTTCATCAGGGTCATTATGGCCAACATTGATTGCTCCAACACGGGCACCATCTTTTACGATAAAATAATAACGGCGGTTAGGACGCGCGGCACGAGCTTGTATACGTTCCAGGTTTTCCAGATAGGGATTCCCGTCATCGTGATATTTTTCGTAAAGTGGCTTGAACGCTTCTTTCTGCATTTCAAGGAGTTGAGGGAGTTCATCGTCGCGGACTTCATCCAGATGTACGCGGTTCATCATTTCGGCGAGGCTTGGCCCCGGGAGGTTGAAATGTTCTTTTATCATTCGGGCAACTTCGTCTGGTGGCAGAGTTGTGTTGTCAATTTTGATATAGTTTGGAAAAGTGAGTTCACCCGGATTGCTCACAACGCGGTACTTTGTTTCTTCGCGGATAATACGTGCATCAGAAATTTCAAGATTGCGCTTGGAAGCTTTGTTGGCCAGACGGTTTTCTGTTTTGTTTCGTTCAAGGCGGACTTTCTGATCTGCAACTAGTTCTACGTAATAAACAGTTCCGCCAGTTGCTTCAAACTTGTCTGTAACAGTTTTGATGTAGTCCCAGTCCGACTGCATGTCAAAGGCCCACATAAAAGTAAAAATCATTCCCTGATAGTTTGTTTTCATAAAGGCGTCAAAAATATCTTCACGGAGCTTGCTTACAACCTGACCGTCAAACTTCCCGAAAATCTGGATAACAGGTTCTATCATCATGTGATTGTGAAAAAGGCGGAAGTCTGTGATTTTCATGAGCTCCTGGCCAACAGTCATTTTACCGACTGCGCCGCTTCCTATTATTACTATTAAATCCATTGTATTGCTCCTATAATCCGGCTTTAATCCAGGGTCTGACATTCAATTGTTTTCATCATTTCGCAAAAGCCGTTGCGCTCATAAAAACGCATGCCGTCTACATTGCCTGGGAAAACCTGCGTACGGATAAAATCTGCACCGTGGGCTTTGCCATATGCCTTTGCTTGTTTGACGAGTTGTGTGCCAATTCCGCCGTTTCGTTTTTTTGGACTAACACATAAGTCCTGCATGTAAACTGTGGTCTGCGGTTTGAGGCAGCTCACTTTTTTCTGAGGGATAATCATTACGTGAACAAAGCCTGTGACCTGACCGTTGTCGTCTGCAACAAGAATGTCCTGCGTCGGGCTGTCAAAAATTGTCTGGAAAAATTCGTCTGTTCTTGTGCCAATAACAAAATGCTCCGGCTGATAGCGTACACCATCTTTTTCAAGTTCAAGATAAAGTTCGCGCAGAGTAGGGATGTCGTTTGCTGTTGCAGTTCTGATTGTCATTCTTAAAATTCCTTGTACATCTGTACGCATTCAAAGCTTCCGCTTTTGATTATTTCGTCGTTGCCTGTGGCATGAAGGTATCCAAGCTTTTCATAAAAATGAATTGCTTCTACGCGGCTGTCGATATCTATTTGTTTATAGCCAAGTTCTTTTGCCCAAGCCTCTGCTTCTGTCACAACTTTTTTTCCAAGACCAAGTCCACGGTATTCAGGAAGGACTACAACGCGTCCGAGTGTGACGTTGTGTTCACCATTTTCATAAAAGCGGCAGGTTGCAACAGGATAGCCGTCATCCAGAAGGACAATATATTTTGTACCGTCGCAATCATGTTCATCAAATTCATCACGCAGTGGAATATGATGCTGGCGGTTCATTCCTTCAATTCGTACGGAGTATGCGCCGGCTCGCTGCCATTCTTCGGAAGCTCGGAGTACTTGGATTTGCGGGTTGGATGGGGTAGGCGTTATTGGTGCCTCTGGCTCCGGATTAAACAACTCAACCTGTTCCCCAAGCGGTCCATAGAAAAATGCCATTTGTGCGTGAAACTGAGGCTCGCTTTCAATTGTAATATTTTTGGGTTCAATAAAAACTTCATAGCCCGCAGCCTTTACCTTTGCCGCAAGCACATCAACATTTTTAGTTTCAAGCGCAAAATGGCGGACAGCGCCAAGTTCACGAATGCCTTCTCCGTTGCAAAAGATTTCAAGACGGGCATTTCCTTCCTTCAGCATCACTCCTTCTGCCCAGCGCCTTTCTTCGCAAAATCCGAGAATCTCTTTATAAAATGCCACAGCCTTTTCAAACAGCACCTTGTCTGCACATTTCATGGAAACATGGTGCATGCCCAGAATCTGTGTGGCATTGTTTTTTGTTTCGATATTTAATTCAACAGAACTCAATAAGGGAGCGGCGGCATCCTTCGGAGAGGCAATAAAACCCCTGTCCCGAATGTCCAGAGCAATTTCAGGGTCTTTGTAGGAAATGCTTTGTGAAAGTGCCGGATCAAACTCCCGGTCAATCTGAAAAAGCATTTTTGTGTCCGGCTCAGTTGAATAAAAAAGATGTCCGAATCCCCGTGGAATTAAAATCTGCCTGTGGTTAGTTTCCGCTAACTCTGTGCTGAACCATTTTTTGAAAGTTGGCGAATCCGGTCGTAAATCAATGGCATAGTCTACTCCGGCGCCTGCAATAAGAGTTATCAGTTTTTGCTGTGGCTTTGGCTCGAGCTGAAAGTGAATTCCGTACAAAGTGCCGGCAAGCGGTATTTCATAAATCACACTTTCCACAGGCGCAAAATCAATTCCATGCTGCAAAAAATCTTCACGCGACCAACTGTGGATTTTAAAGCCCCGATTATCGCTTACGCCGTCAAAACGAAAAAGCTTTACTTCTGCAAAAGGTGTTTGTTCAAAAGTTATCATTTTAATTCCTTTTCAATAGAAATATGATACAATAAAAAAAACTTGGATACAATGATGCCAGACATGGATTACGTTATAGAAAGCTTTGTTTCTCATTCGCGCCAGATACTTGGAGAAAATCTTGTAGGCGTGTACCTTCATGGCTCTGCAGTTATGGGATGTTTTAATCCTGTAAAAAGTGATCTGGATTTTATTGTTGTGATAGCCCATCCTATGACCGATGAAACAAAGCGCGCTTACATGGACATGGTCCTTGCTTTGAACGCCGACGGTCCCGCTAAAGGAATTGAAATGAGCATTGTGCTTCGAGAAGTGTGCAAGCCTTTTGTTTACCCGACTCCTTTTGAACTTCATTTTTCCGAACGCCATATAAAATGGTACAACGAAAACCCCTCCGACTATGTTCAAAAAATGAACGGCTCCGACAAAGATCTTGCGGCACATTTTACGGTCATTCGTGCCCGCGGAAAGTGTCTGTGGGGCGCGCCTGTAT
The DNA here is from genome assembly GCA_045224915.1 of Treponema sp. Classification (GTDB taxonomy): domain Bacteria; phylum Spirochaetota; class Spirochaetia; order Treponematales; family Treponemataceae; genus Treponema_D. Next base: position 2,443 of record JBGVAV010000126.1, on the reverse strand, counting down.
CCGACGTTTTTGCCGAAGTCCCCGCCACCGATTACATGGATTCCCTCTGGGAAGATATTTGTGACGCACCACAGGAAATTGAAAACAACACAATGTATCTTGTGTTGAATCTTGCGCGAGTGATGGCATACAAAAAAGAAAGTCTTATTCTTTCTAAAAAAGAAGGCGGTGAGTGGGCGTTGAAAAATCTACCGGAAGAGTTCGTACCTGTGATTGTCACTGCTCTGGAAGAATATGCAGGGACAGAAGAAGAGACTGTAATTAAAGGATTTGCCGATACACAGTCTGTTGCTCATTATGACATGAGTCTAGCCCGCAAATATGCTGATTATATTCAGGAAAGAATTCGTGAAGAAAAGTAAATCTGATATCTAACATTTGGGTATTTTCCCTGAAATCACAGTTAAGAATATTTGTAGAACTTTTTTATCATAGATTTTGTGAAATTACATAGAAAATAAGGGTTTTGTGTGAAATTCTATGTAATTTTTTATGAAAAATCCTTATCATAAAGAAAAAATGGACTGTTTTGGGCTAAAATGGGATTTATAACAGTTTTTTTGAAGGATTTTAGAGCCTGTATACGTGAAAAAACTTGAAAATTACATAGAAATTAATGAAAAATGCATTTTTCTATGTAATTTGGTGAGAATTTCCTTGCCGGGGCGAATATTTATGCTTATTTTATAAAGGAGAACGCGCGTATAAATAATGGATTGCCACGTTGCTCACTATGTTCACTCCTCGCAATGACAAGGAAATTATAAAAGGAGCACTACCATAAAAAAATTGGAAACTCTACAACCAGAACAATTTATTTCTCAAATAGAAAACCGTATTTCGGAGTTGGAGCAGGCGCTCAAGACTAAGAAGCTCTCTGTAAAGAATGCTCCTACCGGTCTTATAAGAATAGTTCAAAAAAACGGAAAGCTTCAGTTCTACAAACGGGAATCTGAAACAGATAAACAGGGTAAATATTTGCCACGAGCCGAGGACAAGCTTGCACAGGCAATTATTCAGAAAGAATATAATCAGAAGACACTGCCGGCTTTGGAAGCAGAAATCTCCTGCCTCAAAAATTTCCTAACAGAATATAAATCAAAAAGCTCCGAAAGCGTTTACGAAAATCTCCCCTCTACGCGCCAGCAAATTGTTACCCCGATCACTCTCACCAACGAACAATACGCCGACGCCTGGCTCAAGGTTGAATACCGTCGAAAAAAACTCCCCAACGACGCTCCACCATTTTTCACAGAAAATAATGAACACGTACGCTCTAAATCTGAGGTAATTATTGCCAATGCCCTTAAAGCAGCTGGCGTACCATACCGCTACGAGTTCCCTTTACTCATGGACAAAAACGCCGAAGACCCCGACTTTCCTGATTACGACTTTTGCCGCCTGCACCCGGATTTTTATTGTCTGAACTTGCGAACCAGACAAGAGTTTGCCTGGGAACATTTTGGAATGATGGACGACCCGGACTACGCAACACGCGCCACAGAAAAACTTCAGCTCTACGCAGAGAACGGTTTTTTCCCAGGCAAGAATCTTATAGTTACGATGGAGACTTCAAGGAAACAGTTGTCTTCAAAGATGCTGAAGGCGATAATTCAAACCTATTTGAAGCAATCCATATACTAAAAGGCATTGTCTTATTATGGATTGCCACGCGCTGCGCGCTCGCAATGACATGGGGTGCCCCCTCTTGACACGCTCATCCACTAATTGACGCTATTCTTTTTTATCTATATTATATAAAGACTAACTTGAAAATATTTTTTTAAATATGGAGAAAATCAATGGCTACAAAGTATGTTTACTTTTTTGGCAACGGCGACGCTGACGGTGATGAATCAATGCGCGCCGAACTCGGTGGTAAAGGTGCTAACCTTGCTCAGATGGCAAAGAAACCTTTAAGTCTTCCAGTTCCACCTGGATTCACAATCACAACAGATGTATGTCAGGAGTTCTACAAGCTCGGACGCAAGTATCCAAAGGAATTACCAGCAGAAGTTGACAAGTATCTTGCTAAGCTCGAAAAGGCAATGGGCAAGAAGCTCGGTGATGAAAAGGATCCACTTCTTGTATCAGTACGTTCAGGTGCTGCAATCTCTATGCCAGGTATGATGGATACAATTCTCAACCTCGGTCTTAACGACAAGTCTGTAATTGGTCTTGCAAAGAAAACTGGTAACGAACGTTTTGCATGGGATGCTTACCGCCGCTTTATTCAGATGTACGGTGACGTTGCAATGGGTGTAGATCACGACAAGTTCGAAGCAATCATTGACAAAGAAAAAGCAAAGCGTGGTATTAAAGATGACCCAGAGTTGAACGTAGACGAACTCAAGAACATCGTTGCTAACTACAAGAAAATGTATAAAAAGGAAAAGGGAGAAGACTTCCCTCAGGATCCTAAAAAGCAGATGTGGGGTGCTAT
>JBGVAV010000125.1:0-9511 GCA_045224915.1 Treponema sp. | reverse complement strand
TAAAGCAGATCAGGAAAAAGAAAAACGAACTCAGGAAGTTGCAAATAAGGTACTGGAGCTGTTGCCTCAGATTAAAGAAGTTTTAAATAATCGCACAGCAGATGTAAAAATTGTAAACCGCCTTATAAATGAAGCTTCTAAATGGATTGGAAAGGATGTTTATACAGACAGAATAAACAATTATAAAGAGTTCACAGATAAAGTTGCTAAATTGCATGAGCACAAGCAGCATTTACAGGCAAATCTTGCAGATTTTAATAAACAGAAACGTAAGAAGAGCTTTAAGGTTATTCTGATTCTTATCATTCTTGGTGTTTTAGGTGGCGGCGGCTTCTTTGGTTATAAATACATTCAGTCAGAACCGGGTCAGGAAAAGGTAGCAAAAATTAAGGCTTCTATTCAGACAATGAAAGAAAACCGTGAACAAAAACGCCTTGAAAAGCAGCTTGAAAAAATGAGCGGCAAAAACCTTGATAGTCTTGTATTTGTAGAAGGCGGAACATTTGTAATGGGAAGCAAAACAGGGGATGATGACGAAAGACCTGTTCATAACGTAACACTCGACAGCTTCTATATTGGAAAGCATGAAGTTACCCAGCAGGAATGGAAATCTGTAATGGGTAATAATCCTTCTGCGTTCCCTAACGACAACTATCCGGTAGAGCAGGTAAGCTGGAATGATGCTATTGAGTATTGTATAAGACGAAGTACAAAAGAAAATCTTATTCCATGCTATAAGATTGAAGATGGCGAAGTTACCTGTGACTTTACTGCAAACGGCTACAGACTTCCTACCGAAGCAGAATGGGAATATGCTGCAAAGGGCGGAAATATTGCAAGCGGCTTTACATACAGCGGTGGAAATACATTAAGCTCTGTTGGCTGGTATAAAGAAAACAGTACAACTACAAATGAAGTTATGTCAAAAAGCGCTAACGAAATTGGCGTTTATGATATGAGCGGAAATGTCTGGGAATGGTGCTGGGACTGGTATTCTAATTATACTTCTGATGATCAGACAAATCCTCACGGTTCTCCTTATGTTTCTTCCCGTGTTTTCAGAGGCGGCAGCTGGTATAGCGACGAAACTGCATGTACCCCAACATATCGCGGTAGCCGTTCTCCAGAAACAACAGGAACTTATCTTGGCTTCCGTATTGTTCGTTCATGCCCTGATATCAAAGGTCAGGTAAAAATCCAGAAAGATCAGGTTGAATTAGCTAAACAAAGCGAAAAAGAACAGCGAATTGCAGAAAAAGAATACAATAAGGAACAAAAAGCCCGGGAAAATGCATATCGCAAGCAGAGAATTCAGGCATTCTTTAATCATATTACAGTGTTCGAAAAAATCAGCATTATAGTTGCTGCAATTTATTTTGTTGTACTGCTTATAATAGGCTTGACTCACCAGACTCTAGGAAAATGTCTTGTATGGTTTATCTTACCTGCGGCAGCTCTGGTCGGTGGAGCATTCCTTGGTGCATTCCTTCAGGGTAAGGTTAATAAAGAAACATTTGCCTTAGTTCTTGGAATTATTGGTGCTATTATTGGTCTTGTCGGCGGAATTGGCGGTGCTGTAGTAGGTTTAATTGTTGGTGCCCTTGTTGGATACCTGTTAAGTGCCATCATATTCGTTTTGATTCCGGTTGTACTTACAGTTGGAGTTGTTATTCTGACAAATCTGATTATAGAATACGACGACCTTCTTTATTAAAGCCTGAGGTTAGCCTTAGGCTTTGGTAAAAAATCGATTAAATTCTCAAAAATTCTATAAATTTCTCAAAATTTAGTTGACGTTTCTCACAACAAATTATTATTTTTAAAGATAAGAATAATTTTTTATTTTGTGAGTAGTGTAATGTCAGACAAAGAAAACGAAACAAAAGAAGAAGAAAAGGTAGAAGAAACTGTTCAGCAGGAAACAGAAGCTCCAAAAGAGGGTGAAGAAGCTGCTGACCCTTCGACAGGCTCAGGGACCCCGGAAACTCCAGAAGAAAAGATTGCTGCTCTTGAAAAAGAAATTGCTGATCTTAAAACTCAGGCTCTTTACAAGGCTGCAGAGAATGACAACTGGCGTAAACGCATGATGCAGCAGAAAGACGAAGCTGTTGCTTATGCAAATGCAGCGCTTTTGGGCGATTTGCTCGACAGTCTGGACAATTTTGACCGCACACTTGATGCCGCTAAAGATGCAAAGGATGCAAAATCAATCGCAGACGGAATCAAGATGATTAACAAATCGCTTGTTAAAATGCTCGAAGACAAATATGGTCTTGTAAGCTACGGAAAAGAAGGCGATGAGTTTAATCCAGATGAACACGAAGCAATTGGCCGTCAGGAAGACGAAAAAGCTAAAAAGGAAACTCTGGCTCAGGTATATCTTAAAGGATATAAACTGAAGGATAAGGTAATTCGCCATGCTAAGGTTATGGTGAAGGTGCCAAAAAATTAATTTGTAAATAATATAGCGAGGTAAATAAAATGGGAAAGATCATTGGAATTGACTTGGGAACAACAAACTCTTGTGTTGCCGTAATGGAAAACGGTGAACCAGTCGTAATTCAGAATGCAGAAGGCGGAAGAACAACACCTTCTATTGTAGGTTTCACATCTAAAGGAGACCGTATTGTTGGTGCTCCTGCTAAAAACCAGATGGTAACAAACCCTAAGAACACTGTTTATTCTGTAAAACGTCTTATTGGACACAGATTCAGTGAACTTCAGGGAGAAGCAACAAAGCTTCCATATAAAGTAGTAGATAACGGTTCAGACTGCCGTGTAGAAGTAGAAGAGGCTGGAACTTCAAAACAGTATTCACCTCAGGAAATTTCAGCATTCATCCTTCAGAAGATGAAGAAAACTGCAGAAGACTATCTTGGAGAGCCTGTAACAGAAGCTGTTATTACAGTACCAGCTTACTTCAATGACTCTCAGCGTCAGGCAACAAAAGATGCCGGTAAGATTGCTGGTCTTGATGTAAAGCGTATCATCAACGAGCCTACAGCTGCTTCTCTTGCTTTTGGTTTCAATAAAGATCAGGACAAGGAAAAGACAATTGCTGTATACGACCTTGGTGGTGGTACATTCGATATTTCTATTCTTGAACTTGGAGACGGTGTATTCGAAGTTAAATCTACAAACGGTGATACTCACCTTGGTGGTGATGACTGGGACCGTGTAATCATCAACTGGCTCGTAGATCAGTTTAAGGCAGATACAGGCATTGACCTTTCTAAAGATCCAATGGCTATGCAGCGTCTTCGTGAAGCTGCTGAAAATGCAAAAATCAGCCTTTCAAGCCAGACAACTACAGATATCAACCTTCCATTTATTACAGCTGATGCGACAGGTCCAAAGCACTTGCAGAAGTCTTTGACACGTGCTCAGTTTGAACAGATGACAGATGGCCTTTATGAAAGAACAAAGGAACCTTGCCGCAAGGCTCTTGCAGATGCAGGTCTTACAGCAGACAAGATTGATGAAGTTCTTCTTGTTGGTGGTTCTTCTCGTATGCCAAAGGTTCAGGAAGTTGTAAAACAGATTTTTGGTAAAGAGGGTAGCCGTGCAGTAAACCCAGATGAAGCAGTTGCTATTGGTGCTGCAATTCAGGGTGGTGTACTTGGTGGTGACGTAAAAGACGTTCTCCTTCTTGATGTAACTCCACTTTCACTTGGTATTGAAACAATGGGTGGTGTAATGACAAAGCTCATTGCACGTAATACAACAATTCCTACAAAGAAGAGTCAGATCTTCTCTACTGCTGCCGACGGACAGACTGCTGTAAGTATTCACGTACTTCAGGGTGAACGCGAAATGGCAGATCAGAACAGAACACTCGGACGCTTTGACCTTGTTGGTATTCCAGCCGCTCCACGTGGTGTTCCACAGATTGAAGTAACATTCGATATTGATGCTAACGGTATTGTTCACGTATCTGCTAAGGATCTTGGAACAGGTAAGGAACAGCACATCCAGATTACTTCTTCTTCTGGTTTGAGCGATGAAGAAATTGAAAAGATGGTTAAGGATGCAGAAGCAAATGCCGCTGCAGATAAGGCTAAGCGCGAAGGCGTAGATGCCCGCAACGAAGCAGACAGCCTCATTTATGCAACTGAAAAATCAATCAAAGATCTTGGAGACAAGATTAACGGTGCAGAAAAAGAAAAGGTTGAAGCTGCAATTGCTGCCCTTAAACAGGCTCTTCAGGGTGACAACACAGAAGAAATTAAGGCTAAGACAGAAGAACTCAAACAGTCTTCATATAAGATTGCCGAAGAACTCTACAAGCAGCAGGGTGCTCAGGGAGCTCAGCCAGGTGCAGACGGTGCCGCAGGAGCTGACGCTGGAGCAGCCGGAGACGCTGGTGCAGATGCAGGCGCAGACGCAGAAAAGAAGTCTGGCTTTGACAAAGGCACAGCCGACGATGTAGACTATGAAGTTAAAGACGAATAATTTTTAGGATAATTCAAAATGGCAAAACGCGACTATTATGAAGTATTAGGCATTGATAAATCTGCAGATCAGGATGCTATTAAAAAGGCTTATCGTAAGCTTGCAGTAAAGTACCATCCGGACCGAAACCCAGGCGATAAAGAGGCTGAGGAAAAGTTTAAGGAAGCTACAGAGGCTTACGAAATTCTGTCAGATGAAGAAAAACGCCCTATTTATGATCAGTACGGTTTTGCCGGCCTAGAAGGAATGGGAGGCGGTGCAGGTGGCGGTGGCGCCCAGTATTCACATGCCTTCCACGACTTCTCAGATTTGTTTGGAGGAGCCGGTGGTGGCTTCTCGGACATTTTTGACAGTATTTTTGGCGGAGGCTTTGGAGGTGGTTCATCTCGTTCTTCAAGACGCAGTGGTCCTGCTGCTGGTTCTTCGCTCAGATACGACCTTCATATTCAGTTTAAGGATGCTGTTTACGGTACTTCTGCCGACATCCATTTTAAACACAACGAAACATGTACAGCCTGTCACGGTACTGGAGGAGCTGCGGGCTCTTCTAAAAAAACTTGTCCTACCTGTAACGGAATGGGGCAGGTTCGCCAGGGCAATGGCTTCTTTACAATTCAGCAGACATGTCCAACCTGTCGCGGAAAGGGCTTGATTATTGATAAGCCTTGTTCATCTTGTCGTGGAACTGGTATTCAGGAACGAAACAAGATGATGTCTCTTAAAATTCCAGCCGGTTCTGATAACGGAAAGCGCATTGTTATTCCAGGTCAGGGTGATGCAGGCGAAAACGGCGGACCAGCAGGAGATCTCGTAGTAGTATTGCACGTAGATTCTCATCCATTGTTTGAACGTGATGGACAGGATTTGTACTGTGCAGTTCCAGTTTCTATGGTTCAGGCTGCTCTTGGCTGCGATATTACAATCAAATCTCTTGATAACAAGAAAGTAACTATAAGAATTCCTTCTGGAACCTCAAACGGAAAGCTTTTGCGCATAAAAGGCGAGGGTGTTCCTGTTGGTTCAAGCAGCAAAAAAGGCGATCTCTACGTAAAAATCATGGTCCAGATCCCTCAACGCCTCTCCAGCAGGCAGAAGGAACTCCTCCAGGCCTATTTAGCCCTCGAAAATCCTCCAGAAACTCCAGATTTAATGCCGCTGTCTAAGCTCGAAGGTGTGTAAGGCCGCTGGCGGCCGGTGTTTTATAGCAAACCGTTAAAAAAATTGCGACAGCAATTTTTAGGTTTACTTCTTTACGGGGTTTTAGGGGCAGAGCCCCTAGGAGAGAGGGTAGGACGCAACGAAGTGCGGCCGCAGGGGGAGACTTCCCCCTCCCAATTACGTCACGCCGCTGTCTGCAGAATGATTTCGCGGAAGCACACTGTTTTTCTATAAGAAGCCCTAATAAATAATGTTCCTATTTTTATACGATTTTTTCCCAAATTTGCCGATAATATGATAGAATAGTAGTACTATAAATTTGAGGTGATTATGTATAAGACGCGGAAAAAAATCCTGACTATAAGTGTTTATACACTCGCAGTTGTATTATTTATAGGCTTTGGCATTTTATTAGTTCCAGAAAAGCAGACAGAAGCCCCTTCTATCTATTCATTGCTCTCTGTTGCTGTCTTTTTCTGTGCAATTGTATTCCTTTTTGTAAGGTTAAAGGCTTCTCTTTTGTCAAAGGTTCGTCATGATACTCTCGAAAAAGGCGAAACTGTAATTCTTAAGAAATTTATCGATAGCCTCAGATTCAGTTATACACTCGATGATTTTTATGTAGCAATTGGAGATTACCTGGAACGCCGTGGTGACTGTTCCGTTCTTCTTATTGACCGTACAAAGAATTATATCCTCTATAATAGTCCTAACAGAATTACCGCTTCTGATACAATCCGCGAAAAAATGTGTCAGAACTTTGAAGAAAACTGGAAGGATGGTTACTACTACTTTGACCGTCACTTTGGTGTAACTTCACGCCTCAAAAAATCACGCGGTTTCTTCCTTTGTTCAGAAAAACAGCACATGTTCGTATTCTGTAATTATACAAGACTTTTTGATAATTCTATTTATGAACAGCTTTTTGAAGAATACAAACGATTTATTACTCGTACTCGTACAATTTCTCAGCTTTCGGAAATTGCGGCTACAACAAAAGAGTGGCAGCAGCTTGCCGAAACTCAGCAGTCATTCCTTCCACAGAAGATTCCAAATATTCAAAATCTCAAGATTGCTACATATTTCCGTCCTCTTGTAAACGTATCGGGTGACTACTTCTCAATCCTTCCTATTGATAAGCATAAGACTTTGCTCATGCTTGGAGACGTATCTGGTAAAGGTCTTCCTGCTGCGCTCATCATGGGTTTGGTAATGAACACCGTAAAGATTATTGAAGATAAAGAAGACCTTGTTGGTGTAATCAAGGCTATTGATAAAGCTATTAAAGGCATGCACCTTCAGGATAAATATACTGTATTGTTCCTTAGTATTATTGATACAGAAAAAATGAGAATCAGATATATCAACGCTTCCATGTCTGATCCAATCATTCTTTCTCCTTCTCCAGACGGTTACCGCATTAAGCCTCTTACTTCAAATGCTTCGCTTGTCGGAATTCTTGATATGGGTGATGTTACTGTTGCAGAAAAACGTTTGTTCCGTGGTGACACCATTCTTATGGCAACTGACGGTGTTTCTGAAGTTATGGATGATAGTGGTGTAGAGCTTGGTGATACTGATATTTACAAAAAGACACTTATTGCCGGTGCTTCAAAATCACCTCAGGAATTTGTTGATGATATTGTAGATTTAATCTGGAAATATAATGGCGATAAAAAACTTCATGATGACGTTACAATGATGATCGCTAAGGTAGGTTACTGATATGGTATTCATTCTTTTAAACTGTGTTTTATTACTTTGCTTTATATTTCTTACCTATTACATAGATAAAAAAGGTACTTTCATGGGCAATACCGGAAGTACTCTTGTTGTTCCGCTTTTGTTCTCCAGCGTTGAATTGTTCCTTTATATTCTTGTAATGTTCTTTAAAGACAGATGGATTGAATCGTTTGTTATTCAGCTTGTAAGAATCATTTTCTGTCTTGATGGAATCTTCTTTGTTTCCTTCAGTTTTGGACTTGTTGGCGTTGGCCATAAAATTACAAAGTTCTTCCCAAAATTGCTTCAGTGGCTTTTGTATGCCTTTGTAATTTATATTGTATTCTTCCAGTTTGTTGATATTTCGGTTGATGAATCGCTGAGTATGAATATTGGTTCTGGAAGACTTTTCTCTAGTGCTGATGTTCAAAAGTATTTCCCTTGGGACTGGGTTTTCCTTTATAACGCAATTTATAAGTATATACTTCCTCTTACTGCATTCCTGTTCCTTATGGTTTTCCAGGAAAGAAAGGGCAGCCAGCTGCAGAAGTATCAGTGTCTTGTTATTGCCGAAGGTATTGCCCTTATGTGGGTCCTCAAGTACTTCTTCCAGTTCCTGGGTACTGCAAATCCTGCTTTTGGTTCTCTTTATATGTATGCTTATGTTGCAATGTATGTACTTGTTGTAATTGGTCTTAATAAGACCTCTGTTCCTTCAAGTAAGGCATATATTGCTACCTTGTTTAAGAACCTCATTTCATATGTAATTCCTGCTGCAGCAATTGGCCTTGTTGTAATGTTCACACAGCCTGTTGGAAAAGTTCTTACAGCAGGATTTATTTCTTTGTTTGTGTTCGTTTCAATTATTGCTGTATTGTTTGCGCTCATGATTTCGGATATTTTGACTAATAATTCAAAGCTCTATACTTCGGATTATGGTCCAGCACTCGAAAAACAGCTTGCTACAATTGACTATTCTGGCGAAATGGATGCCATTACAAACCGAATGTATGAAATCTTCCGCAGAAACGTAGAAGCATCTTCTGTAAACGTTTACATCTTGAACAATAAGAACATGCTCGAAACTGCTTATACATCAAACGGCTTTACAACTACAATTCCTATCAACACTACAATGTTTGAAACCTTGCTTAATATCGGTCGTTCTGTAGTTTGTTTTTCTCAGGTAGGAAACGTTCACGATCTTTCGCCAATTGATGAACAGCTTACAAAGTTCTTTGAAGAAACAAAATCTGATGCAATGTTCGTTTTGAACGAAGGTCACAATATTCTTGGTTTGATTACTTTGGGTAAGAAAATCTCTGGAGACCACTACAAGGATTATGACTACAACACCTTCCTTAAGCTGTATTCATACTTCTTCGTATTCGGATACTACATGCGAAACATTTCTAACAAGGAAATCATTTCTGTAGTAAACCGCGAAATTAAGATGTCTTCTCAGATTATTACATCTATTCAGGAAAACATTGACCATGTAAAGAATCCTAAGATTGATACCGGTTACCTCATGGTTCCTGCTCGAAACATTGGTGGTGAATTTATTGATATGATTCGTCTTACCGATACCCGTCACCTCTTTGTAGTTGGTGATATGTCTGGTAAAGGTATTGCGGCTTCTATGAACATGGTTATCTTAAAGTCTATTATTCGTACTTATCTTGCCGAAACACATGACTTTAAGGATCTGGTAATTAAGATTAACAGCTTTATTCGTGATTCTTTGAATAAGGGTACAATCTTTGCCGGCTTGTTTGCTTTGATTGATTTTGAAACAGATACAATGTACTACATCAACTGTGGTATTCCAGCCTTGATGCTTTATACCCAGGTTTATAACAACGTAATTGAGATTCAGGGTAGTGGACATATTCTTGGATTCGTTAAGGATATTTCTCCATATATCAGCGTTAAGACAACAAAGCTTAATCGTGGTGACGTTATTCTTGCCTGTACAGATGGTCTTGTTCAGTCACACTCACTTCGTGGTGAACAGTTTGGTAAGGAACGTATTCAGCAGTGTATTTTGGATAACTCAACATATCCGGCACAGCGTATGACACAGTTTACATTTGACAGCCTGATTAAGTTCATGTCAAAGGAAATGGAAGACGACGTTTCTATCCTCGTATTGAAATACGAAACTTCAAGAGCCTTT
>JBGVAV010000124.1:0-16678 GCA_045224915.1 Treponema sp. | reverse complement strand
CGCGGGCGTAGCGAAGCTGGTTATCGCGCTGGCCTGTCACGCCGGAGATCGCGGGTTCGAGCCCCGCCGCTCGCGCTAAGCCTTCCGATTTTGGAAGGCTTTTTTATTGTCAAAACATTTTCGGGTAATAGCGCAGCTGGTAGCGCACTAGCTTCGGGAGTTAGGGGTCGGCGGTTCAAATCCGCCTTACCCGAAAAAAAATGCATTCAAAAAAAAATCAAAAAAATTTCAAAATTTATTTGACGATTGGGACTTTTATACTTATATTATATTGTATGCTAAAAAACACTTTATTCATTCATAGGCTTCATTCAGACAATGAATCGACAACAGGTGGCTTTGCTGCATTTATCCACAATGCAACAATGAAAAATCAATTCAAATCAATTAAGTAATACTTTACTCAACACATTAACAATTCTCGCAACACTTTTCCAGGATTTTTGAACTTTACTGGTTTTATTCTGTATTTATCTTTTATATAGAATAATTTTCGATTTGTTCAGGAGGTTTTTATGTCTATTTACAGTGCTTCACTCGACCCAATTTCTAAAGCTGAAGAAATATCGCTTGCAAAACAAGCCGCTGCCGGAAACAAGAAGGCACGCGAAACTTTAATCCGCGCAAATATTCGTTATGCACTCAGTTACGCCAAAACATTTTATGGTCACGGTCTGTCAAATGATGAAGTTGACGAAGAAGCCGTAATTGGCCTTATCAAAGCAATTGACCACTTTGATTTCACCAGAGGCACAAAAGTCATCACCCTCGCAAAAATGTACATCATGAATGAAATTGTTTCGTCATGCAACAAAAGCGGCTACATCCAGCGTCAGAGCGAAGAACGTCTTAGAATGATTTTAAAAATCAATAAGGCTATGAAGAAAATGAACCAGGACTGTACTCAGGACGAGCTTATAGAAAAGCTATCTGCAAAAACAGGCTTTAACAAAAAGCTGATTGCCGAACTGTTTGAAGAAAGCCTTCCCTGCCTGAGCCTTGATGAATCAACAGGTGACTCATTTGGAGAAACAAGACTTTCCGGCATTGCAGACACAGTTTCTGACTCACCAGAAGAAACTGCTGTTTACAATATCCAGGAACACCTGCTCTACGAGAACCTCAAAAAACTCGATTATATAGAAAAACAAATTATATGCATGCTCTACGGTCTTGCACCATACAAGCACGACTACACTCTTTCCGAAATTGGCCGTAAGCTTGGCGTGTCAAAACAAAACATCCATTACATCAAGCAGCGCGCCATCGAAAAACTTAAAATGAATATGGAAGGCATGGCAGCGTAACTGGAAATTAATATTTCTATTTATAGAAACAACTTGACGAAAGTATTTCTTTTGTGTAGTATTCCTCTAATGATTTTTGGAATGACATTTTTTACATTTGCTTTTTTCTCATTTTTTGCCTTTTTCTTTTTTGTAAGAAATAGCAGAGTCCGAAAAGCGTAGAATGTAAAATTAAGCTTATACAGAAAAAGCGGTTCTATCTTTTCGGGTAGAACCGCTTTTTTTATGCGCGGTCCCTGAGCTTGTCGAAGGGACTCAGGAGGTCCTATGAAAATAGCCTACAGTGGCATAGAAGGAGCATTTGCTTATATTGCTGCAAAACGGATTTTTCCAAACGAGGAGCTTGTTGCGTTCGCAGACTTTCATTCGGCATATGAAGCTGCAGAAAAGGATGATTGCGATTACGCTGTTCTTCCTATAGAAAACAGTTATTCTGGTGATGTTGGTCAGGTAACAGACCTTATGTTCCAGGGAGAGCTTTTTGTAAACGGAGTTTATACACTCAATGTTGTGCAGAATCTTCTTGGAGTAAAAGGCGCTACACTCCAGACAATCCGCAGGGTTGTAAGTCATCCGCAGGCATTGGAACAGTGTGCCGAATTTTTACGCGGTCATAATTATGAAAGCATTGAAGCCGTAAATACAGCACGAGCCGCAAGACAGGTTGCACAGGATGCAGACCCAACAGTAGCAGCAATTGCAAGTGAAGAAACTGCGGCGCTTTATGGTCTTGAAGTGCTTGCAGAAGGCATTAACGAACAGCAGGATAATTCTACAAGATTTGTTGTGCTTTCTAAAAATCAGAATCAAAAAGTTTGCAAAGACAGCGGAACTTTTATCATGATGTTTGCAGTAAAAAATGAAGCGGGGGCTCTTGTAAAGGTTTTGAACAGACTTGGTGAGTTTGGATATAACATGGTTGCAATTCACAGCCGTCCGTTAAAGTCTCACGCCTGGGAATATTATTTTTACATCGAAGTTGAAGGCAATTCCAGCCAGAAGGATTTTGAACAGATGGTTCATGAAATACAATACAGATGTGATAAATTAAAGATTTTCAGATAAGGGGAAAAACAGAGCGACTGATTTACGATATTGCAGAAAAGATTTAGCGACTTTTATTTTACAAGCTTCATGCCTGTAAATGTGGCCATTGCAACCTGAGTTCCAAGATCGTCGGTTATATCAATCTGATAAACGCAGGTTGAGCGTCCGTCTTTTACAACGCGTGAAGATGAAAGAAGTTTTTTTCCCTTTGCCATTCCAAGGAAGTTTACTGAACAGTTCAAAGAAACAGTATGAGGCTGATTAAAATTGGAGCAAACAGCAAAGGTGAAGTCTGCAAGAGTGCATACAACACCGCCCATTACACCGCCGTAGGCATTCTGGTGGTTGCGTGTAATTTCGAGGGAACAGCGGGCAAAGTGGTCGCCTACTTCGTCTATTACAATGCCTGTGGCATTTGTTGCATAAAGGTCGCCGCCGAAAAACTCGCGGGCTTTTTCAAGGTCGGTCATATGGGACTCCTATTTACTCCATTCAATGGCGTTAAGATTCAATTCCAGGAAATCAGGCTTTACAAGCATTTTAATTGCACCGGCAAGCTCGTCCTTTGGAATTAAGCCTGCACGACTTGCCGCACCAAGAAGAACCATATTTACAACCTTACTGCTTCCAAGCTCACGGCAGGCTTCATCAGTGTCTACTGCAACAACTTTTGCGGCACGCTTTTGAAGATACTCAATCATTTCATTTTCATCAAAGGCTTTTCCGCTAAGGCTTGCAGTTACAGGCTGAACTATTTTTTTGTTTACAATAACAGTTCCGTCTGCTTTTAGAAAATCAATATTTCGCACAGCTTCTGCAGCTTCAAATGCAATGAGTACGTCTGCCTGTCCCTGAGGAACAAGTGGAGAAAAAGCATCACCAATTCGTACATGACTTACAACAGAGCCACCACGCTGAGCCATACCGATTGTTTCTGCACTAAGCACGCGCTGGCCGTTAGAAATTGCAGCTTGAGAAAGGACCTTTGCAGCAAGAACAGTTCCCTGCCCGCCTACACCGCAGATGATTATATTTTTTGTCATATCTATTCTCCTGGTAATACGTCATTGCGAGCGAAGCGTGGCAATCCACATATTAAAATGCCTTTTCGTTCATGGATTGCTTCGCTTCGCTCGCAATGACGGTACTATTGTATTGCCTGTACAGGACACACTTGTTTACACAAGCCACAACCCGTACATAGGCTCTTGTCTATTTCTACTTTTTTTCCAGCAACACTCAAGGCAGGGCAACCCAACTCATTTATACACTTGCGGCAGCCGATACATTTTGCTGTATCTACAGAAAGGGCATGTGGTTTTTCCCAGCCAACTTTTTGTGCAATTGCGATACAAGGTGCTTTGAAAATAATTGCGCTAACTCCAGGTGCTTCGCTTGCAGTTTTTACCGCTTCTACAGCGGCCTGCTGGTCAAAAGGATTTACAGTGATAACTGGTGAAACTCCGATTGCCTGCAATATTTTTTCTATGCTGATTTTTTCAACAATTTCACCCATCATTGTCATGCCGGTTCCTGGGTGCGGCTGATGACCTGTCATTGCTGTAGTTGAATTATCAAGAACACAGATTGTCTGTTTTGCCTGATTATATACACCGTTCACAACGCCTGTGATTCCACTTGCAAAGAAGGTTGAGTCTCCAATGAAACTGAAGCAGTAACGGTCTTTTTCGTTGTGATAAAAGCCCTGTGCCATTGTGATGTCTGCACCCATACAAAGGCAGGTGTCTGTCATATCCAATGGCTGTGCATTACCCAATGTGTAGCAACCGATGTCTCCACAGTAAGCGGTTTTCTTTCCCTTCATTGCCTGCTTTACTGCGTAGAAGGCACCGCGGTGTGGACAGCCTGCACATAATACTGGTGGGCGTACTGGAAGAGATGGAGCATCATTTTCATGCGACTCTCCTTTGTCATTGTCTGAAAGGATGTCTTTTACAATTTCAACACTCAACTCGCCGGCAACAGGAACTGTACCATCAAGCTTTCCGCTTATGGTTGCCTTGATCTTTGCACTGCCTGCAACACGGATTAAGTTTTCTTCTATAACTGGGTCTAACTCTTCAAATACAATTACGTGGTCGTGTTCCTTCAGGAACTTTTCTGCAAGTTGTTTTGGGAACGGGTATGGAGTTCCGATTTTTAAGACAGAAGCGTCTTTTATTCCAAGGAGGGAAAGAGCTTCCATTAAATAACAGTATGAAATACCGCCTGCTGCAAAGGCCACGGGGGCGTTACGGGGGTGTCCCCCGTTAGAAGGGGTAGCGGAAGACGCGCCAGCGGCTGGAGCGAGGGGAAGGCTTTCCCCTCCTACTCTATTCCACTTACTCTGACTAAACTCCTGTGGCAACACTTTTTCATTTCGTTCAAAAATACGCTTGTGATTATTAAACGAAGCCTTTGGGAAAATTACCCAGCGGGCAGAATCTTTTTCAAAAGTACCTGGAGCACGACATGGTCCAAGTTCCGGGAACTCCATGCTTTCGTAGGCATGGTCTACTCTGGTGGTAGGACGCAGCAAAACAGGAGTGTTATATTTTTCTGAAAGCTCAAAGGCTTCCTGCACCATTTCGTATGCTTCGCTTGGAGTAGAAGGATCAAAACATGGCAGCTTAGAATACTGCGCATAATTACGGGTATCCTGCTCTGTCTGGCTTGAAATTGGACCCGGGTCATCGGCAACAACAATTACCATTCCGCCTTTTACACCAACGTACGAAAGACACATTACAGGGTCGCTTGCAACATTAAGGCCTACCTGCTTCATTGTAATCATTGTGCGGCTGCCCGCATAACTTGCACCCGCTGCAACTTCAGCAGCAGCTTTTTCGTTTACGGACCATTCTACATATGTGCCAGTTTTGTTTTTATATTTAGAGATAAATTCAATAATTTCGCTGGAAGGTGTGCCGGGATATCCTGCAACAAGATTGACTCCAGCCTTCAATGCACCAAGCGCAATGGCCTGGTTTCCCATGATCATTTGTTTAGCCATGCGGTTATTATACTACAAAAGCATGTTTCTATCAATAGTAATCTACATACTATGCATAACCGCCCGCACTTTACCAATTACGCGGAAATCTTCGCTCTCGGAGTTTTCGAACATTGGGTCGTAGTGCCGGTTGTCGGAGATGATTTTTACGCCGTCGCTGGTGCGCTGGAGGCGTTTTACGAAGCCGTTGCCTTTGTAGATTATGGTGTAGATGCCGTCGGTGCCGTCGTAGCCGTTCAGGTCGCAGATGATTATGTCGCCGTTGAAGAGGGTTGGTTCCATGGAGTCGCCTTTTACACGGGAGGCAGCCAGCTTTGAGCCAAAACGTTTTAAGTCATTTGGAACAGAAATGTATTCGGTAACTTCTTCGGTGTCGGGAACGAACTGGCCGTGGCCTGCAGAAAAGGCCTGCTCCATTACGGGGATTAGCATTACATCTTTGCGGGCTTCTTTTTCCAGTTCGGTTTGGGATATTCCAAAAAAGGCTTCGGCAGTTGTATCAAAGACGCCTAGAATGCGCAGAGTTTCTTCTATTGTGGGGAATCTGTTTTTATAAATCCTGTTTCTGAGCCCCTGCAAGTCCATGCCTGTCTGAGAGCACAGCCACTCCTGAGTTTTTCCTTTTTGGATGAGTTTTTCCTTTATTTTCTTCCAGAATTCTGCTGCTTCCATGCCTTTTTATAACCTCAAAACGATTATATCACATAATCATAAAAATAAAAAGTACTATTCCATTTGATTATTTTCTTGACTTTAAAGTATTCCAATAGTATTATCGTTAACGACGCATGATTACTGGATTTCCAAGCCCGGCTCAGGGGTATGAAGACAATAAGTTTGATCTCAACACGCTTTTTATAAAGCATCCATCTGCAACTGTTTTTATGACTGTTGATACAGACCGTTACTCCGGAATGTGCATTTTCAACGGAGACCTTCTGATTATTGACAGAGCAAAAAAGATTACAGACAACTCTCTTGTTGTTTATGAAAGCGGCGGAGAGTTTGTAATCGGGCGTGTCTGCAGCATTAAGGGCGAAGCTCTTGTAACGGGCGCCATTGTTCATGTAATTCACACGGTGAAAGACTTATGATTTTTCATGCTGATGGAAACAGTTTTTATGCCTCCTGCGAACAGATTTTCAGGCCCGATCTGCGTGGCAAACCTGTGGCTGTTTTGTCTAACAACGACGGGATTATAATTGCGCTGAATAAGGAAGCAAAAGCACTTGGCATTAAACGAGGGGACCCATACTTTAAAGTGCGCGACCTTTGCATAATGCGCCACATAACTATTTTTTCAAGTAACTACACGCTTTATGAAGACATAAGCCGTAGAATTACTTCTATATATATGGAATATGCGCCCGATATTGAAGAATACTCCATAGACGAGGCCTTTTTGTTCTTTGATAAATGCAATTTCTCTCTTGAAGACTGGTATCAGTTGGGGCACGAACTCAAACGTCGCATTTACAAAGAAGTGGGCATGCCCATTTGTGTTGGCGCGGCTCCCACCAAAACCCTGGCCAAGCTTTACAATAAAAAAGCCAAAGAGCACGGAGGAGTTTTTGTCTACGAAGCAGACAAGGTTGATGAACTACTCGCCTCCACAGACTGCGGCACCATCTGGGGCATAGGCCCTTCCCGCGCAAAGACGCTGTTTCTAAACGGAATAAGAACTGCCCTGGACCTTAAAAACATGCGGCTAGATCAGGCAAAAAAGCTGCTCACAATCCAGGGCTATGCAACTGTGCGTGAGCTAAACGGAATCCGCTGTATAGACAAAATCACCCGCGACAAAAAAGATGTGATTACTTCGAGCCGTCAGTTTTCCATAAAGGTTTACGACATGAAAACGCTGGAATGTGCGCTTGTTCAATACACAGAGCTTGCAGTAGAACGCCTGCGCCAGCAAAAAAGCGAATGTGGTGCTGTTTCCATTTTTATTTCTACCTGCAACTATTATTCCGAGGATACAAACAGTCAGTATGCAAACGGCGCCATTGCATATCTAACACGCATGACAAGCTACACGCCGGATATTGTTGCAGCAGCACGTGTAATTCTTCCGCGCATTTACAGAAAGGGCTACGGCTACAAAACAATCATGGTTACTCTTATGGAAATACGCCCCGCAGCATACCAGGGCCACTTATGGATAGACCCCATGGAAGACGAAAAAAAACGCCGCCTCATGGACAGCGTAGACAAAATCACAAGCCAATACGGACGCGGAGCCCTGACTCTTGCAAAAGCAGGCGAAACAAGCGGCTGGGAAATGAAGCGCGAATTCCTAAGCCCCTGCTGGACAACAAGGTATTCTGATTTTCCAAAAATTCACTAAGCCTTTGAATTGTGTTTATCGCGGGCAGCGTGCTTTCGTTTCTTTTCTTTATAAAGTTCTTTGTCGGCCTTTTTCAAAAGCTCGCCCAAATCATTTTCACCAAAGCCGTATTCTATTGCGCCAAGGCTGATTGAAAGTGTAAACGGAAGCCCGGCTTCTTCAGAAAACTGTTTGTTTATATCTTTAAAACGTGCCCTGATACTATCAATAACATGTGCAGCACAACCAGGCGCTACAACTCCAAATTCATCGCCACTTAAACGTCCGATTAAATCAGAATCGCGGAAGGCTGCACGTAAAGCGCGGGCCTCGGTCTTTATTGCAAGGTCACCTATCTCATGCCCCCAGGTATCGTTTATTGTTTTAAGCCCATCAAGATCGCAGAAGAAAACACAACCTCTTGTTTCGTCTACAAGTGAAAAATCAAGCAGCTGCTGACCATATTCCAAAAATCCCCTGCGATTAAAGAGCTGTGTAAGCTCATCTGTTTTTGACTGGAAATTCAAGGTCTGATTTTTTTCGGCCAGGAGCATTCGTTCTTCTTCGGTCTTTGAATAAATATAAGAATGAACAAAAGCATTTACAAGAATCTTAAGGAAAATAGTATAAATAGGATATTTATTTGTAGGGAAACGGCAGACAAGATAACCGTAATTATTTTTTTGCAGGAAGATTGGCAAAAGATAATAGTTTCCGGCAGTAAGCTCTTCAAAACCATCAGGCAGGATTTTTATTTTAGGATTAAAATCAATACCACCCTGGTCAAAATAATTCTGTTCAATATGACGGGTTTCGTCTATGAACATTATCATATTTGCTTTTTCAGGAATTACAAAATCATCTTCGGGGTTAAGCTCAATAGGCTTATCGTATACGCACATAGCCAGCATTCCAATATGAACAACATTGAGATTTTTAACAACAAGATCAAAGAACATTCTCATCTTTACGACGGTATCTGACATGTTCAAAATATGATAAATCGTAGCCATATCGTTGAGGCCGTTATTAAAAAGCTGAAGCTGGGTCATATCGGCGGCCCCCTGCTCTATAAGCTGGTCCTGATTATCACGATAAGCCCGCATTTTATTTTTTATATCTATACAACCACAAGACTGGCGGTACATAGGGAAAGACTGAATTACAGACTTTTTTGGAACATCCTTTTTTCCCATAAGGATGTCGTATGCAAGAGCTCCAGCCTCATAACCGGTTTGTGCAACAGACTGACTGATTGTTGAAAGTGTTGGAGAAGAGTTAGAAGCAACTTCTGCATCATCAAAACCAAAAATGCAGATATCCTCCGGTACCTTTACTCCAAGTTCAAGAAAAGCACTAAGACTTCCTGCAGCCATATAATCGTTGGCACAAAGCAGGGCATCAAAAGGGATATCCTCTTTCTTTTTATAACGTGAAAGAATGGCATCATAAGCAGAACGAGGCGTAAAGTCTCCGGCTAAATCCCAGTCAGAATTATATTCAAGTCCAAACTTTTTTAAGGCAGCTTTATAAGAAGCTTCCCTTTCTTCTGATTCTGGAGATTTATTAAGGGCGGCCGAAAGAAACGCAATTTTGCTTCTATTATGTTTTTTAACAAGATGCTCTACAACTTCTTCATAAGCCTGCTGGCATGAAACACAGGTATAATGATTTGTTGGAATATCAAGCGGATTTGAAATGGAAATAACAGGTTTTGGACAAAGACATTCCAAAGCCTTTGCCAATTGCGGAATTGTTAAATCATGGCAGAAAGAATTTGTTACAACAATTACAGCATCAATGTTATCTGATTTTATAAGTTCCAGCGCTGTCCAATACTGATAATCATAGTCAAAGTTAGTTGAATGAGGGGCATTGAGAGTAGATATAATTATATGAAAATCTTCCTCTTTATCCTTAAAAAAATCGAGAACACCATCAGTCACAACTATGTTATACTCAACTGTTAAATCGAAAACAAGAACCGCAATATTCTTCATCACTTCAATTATACATCTAAAAAGTTGTAAATGGAACAAAAACTTCGTAGATTTTTTGTAAGTTTTTCGTCATAATAAGCAAAATTAAAACATCATTGAGCTACGGAGAGCATGCAATGAATAAAAAGTTAGAAAAAAAGTCTAAAGAACGAATTGGAACTGTGAAAAACAATATTTTTGCCTTTAAGCTTCTTTGTAAGATTTGCCCGCAGGCAGTTTTTCATATTGGTTTCCGCACCCTTATTGATTACGGTGAATGGCTCTTTTACAGTGCATTCTTTATGCGTTACGTTATAAATGCACTTCAGGAAGGACGCGCCTTTTCTACCCTGCTTACCTTTATTGGAATTTGTGTTGCTGTTTTTGCAAGCAAGACTCTTTACACCGATTTTATCGTTGGAAAAGTTATTCCAATAGCAACAACTCAGGTAAACAAAAAGCTGTATCAAATCCTCTTTAAAAAATCACGCAACGTTGAGCTTGAATGCTTTGAAAATGCAGACTTTTATGACAAGTACACGCTCGCTATGAAAAATGCAGACACCAGGTTGATTAATACTGTTGAAAAAATCTTTGGTGTAATCTTTGGCGCAATTGCAAGTGTCTGTGCCTTCATCTTTATGTTCCAGGTTGATAAGCTTTCGGTAACATTTATTCTGCTTCCTATAATCGGAAACTTTTATTTCCGCAGACTCAACAGTCACATTGATTACAAACGAAACAAGGATATGGCAGTTCATAACCGCCGCATTGATTACATAAACCGCGTAATGTATCTCAAAGAATATGCAAAGGAAATGCGACTTACAAAGGTTTTCCAGCTGCTTCGTCATCAGTACCGAGATGCTATTACAGGCGTTGCTGATGTTACAAAAAAATATGTGTGGAAATCTGCGGCACTTCACTGGCTTTATGTAATGTTCACATTCACCTTTATATTTGAAGGCCTGCTCATTTACGGTGCATTCAGAACTCTTGTGAGTCAGACAATCAGTCTTGCACAGCTTGCAGTTATTACAAGTATGATGGTTTCGACTACCTGGATTTTAATTGGCTTTACAGATTCTGTTACAGAATGCTTTAAGAACGGACTTTTTGTTGAATATCTTAAAACCTTCCTTGAGTATAAAGAAAAAATCCCTGAGGATTATGACGGTGCAGATCCTGGCCCTACAATTGAATCAATCGAGTTCCGTAACGTTAGCTTTGCCTACAAGGATATTCGCGTTCTTGAAAATCTGAATATGAAGCTTGAAGGCAAAAAAACGTATGCACTTGTTGGACATAACGGTGCCGGAAAATCTACAATCATAAAGCTCTTGCTTAGATTCTATGACCCTACAGAAGGCGAGATTCTTCTAAACGGACGTAATATAAAAGAATACAACCTCCAGAAATATCGTGCGCTTTTTGCAACTGCATTCCAGGACAACAGGATGTTCAGCATGAGCGTTGCCGATAACGTTGTGCTCGGAGAAAATATTCCGCCGGAGAAAAAGGAAGAGGTTGTTACTCAGGCTCTCAAGCTTTCTGGAGTTTATGAAAAAGTAATGAGTCTTCCAAAAGGAATTGACACTACACTCACCCGCGAGTTTGATGACCAAGGTGCAGTTCTTTCTGGCGGAGAGTTTCAGAAAATTGTTGTATCCCGTGCGTTTGCGCGAGATTGTCCTGTTAAGGTTTTTGATGAACCTTCGAGTGCGCTTGACCCTATTGCAGAATACATGCTCTTTGACAATATCCTCAAAGCTTGCCGCGACAACACCCTGCTCTTTATTTCGCACAGACTTTCTTCGGTACAAAATGCCGATTACGTTTTCCTGCTTGAAAAAGGAAAGGTGCGCGAAGAAGGAACACATCGCCAGCTTATGGAAAAGAATGGTGCCTACGCAGACATGTATACAAAGCAGGCACAGAACTACCTTGCAGATTCTGCAAAACAGACAGAAGGAATTTGGGCATAATGAAAAGTAAAGATAAAAGTAAAAAAACAGCATCATCGGTTCTCAAAAATCAGATTTTCCTGTGGAAGCTCTGTTTTAAAACTTGTCCCGTATATATGATTTATCACCTGTACGATGCCTTCCGCTACCAGGGAATTATCTTCCTGGAGCACGTGCTTGGTATCCGCTATGTTTTGCGCTGTGCAGAATTTCATGAACCGTTTTCAAAGGCGCTCATTTATATTGGAGTGATTCTTGCCATCAACATAATTCAGATTATTCCTGACGGATTTTTTATTTACGGCTGGACCTTCAAATGTAAACCAAAGCTGTACCGCGCACTCAAGGAACAACTTTTCCAGAAGGCCAGCGAAATTGACCTTTTCTGCTACGACGATCCGGAATATTACAACGACTTTGTTCTTGGAGTTTCTGAATCTGAACAGACAATTGACCGCTTTTTGAACATGCTCAACATGGGCATGCAGGCAATCACAGTTTTGTTTACAACAGGAATCTTCTACCTTACGCTCGACCCTATTGGAATTGTATTTGTTCTTATTTCCTTCATAATGCGCTTTGTAATTTCTAAAAAACTCAACAAAGTAAATTACGAAAACCGTACAAAAATCAATCCTCATATGCGTAAGCGTGATTACATAAGCCGCGTTTTTTACCTCAAGGATTTTGCAAAGGAGCTTCGTCTTCATCCTAACGCAGGCGCACAGCTTGAAGAGGAATTTGAAGAAGCAAACGACAGTATTATTGCAGAGCATCAGAATGTTTCGCGCATCCGTATCTGGCTCGGATTTTTAAAAGACTACATGCTCACAGACTTTTTTGTTGATGGTCTTTATATTACATATCTTGTTTATAAAGCCGCAGTTCTTCACACACTCAACTACAGTGATGCTGTAATTTTGTTCAACAGAACAGGAAGCCTGCGTGGATGTATGAGCCGCTTTGCAGACCTTGGACCTGCTGCTCACGAAAACAGCATGTTCATAGATAAAATCCGCGCCTTCCTTGCTTATGAATCAAAGATTAAAAATGAAGTAGGAATCGAAGTTCCTTCAGGAAACGGAGAGCTTGTGCTTGAACATGTAAGCTTTAAGTACAATGAAAAGTCTCGCACAGTTCTTGATGATATTTCGCTTACTGTAAAACCAGGCGAGCACATTGCTATTGTAGGTTATAATGGCGCTGGTAAAACTACACTCATCAAGCTTCTTATGCGTCTTTACGACCCGAGCAACGGAACTATTAAATATCACGACCAGAATGTTAAAGTTTACAAGCCTTCTGATTATCACAGAAAAATTGGTGTTGTATTCCAGGACTTCCAGATGTTTGGAGCTACTCTTGCCGAAAACGTTGTAATGGATGATTTGACTAAGGATGAACTGGCCCAGAAAGAACCAAAGATTCGTCAGGCACTTGAAGATTCCGGTTTTGGTGCCAAGCTTGCAAAGCTCCCGGATGGACTTTTTACTCAGGTTACAACCGAGTTTGACCAGAAGGGCGTAGATTTTTCTGGTGGTGAAAGTCAGAAGGTTGCAATTTCGCGAGCCTTCTACAAGGATGCAGACATTCTTATTATGGACGAGCCCTCAAGCGCACTTGACCCGATTGCAGAATACGAGCTCAACAAAGCAATGCAGACTGCTGCAAAAGGAAAAACTGTATTTTATATTTCGCACCGCCTTTCTACAACGCGCGATGCCGACCGTATAATCATGCTCGAAAAAGGCCGCATTATAGAAGAAGGCACACACGAACAGCTGCTTGCCCGTAACGGTAAATATGCCGAAATGTGGAACGCACAGGCCGGAAAATACAAAAACTAAAAAAAAATTCAAAAATTTTAAAGAATTTTCGCTAAAAACTTCCTCTTTTTGAAAAATAAATCCAATACTATGTATCGCGATTTTTTCAAAGGGAGGTTTTTATATGCAAAAAATCAGACGAATCATTTTACTCTTTTCAAGCCTTTTTCTTTTTTATCACACATCAAACTTACATGCTATAACTTATGAACAAGTAATGTATGGTGACCTGGCATATGGTTCTGGTGGAGGCACGACAACTTCTGGAGGGACAACTTCTGGATCTCCGAGTAGCATTGACTATCCAGAAATCTATCGGCAGCAGCTTGCAGAACAAGAAGCCCAGGCAAAAGCAGAGGCCGAAGCACGTGCAAAAGAAAAAGCAGAAGCGATGATTGCCGAAGCAGAAGCCCGTCTTGCAGAAGAAAAGCGTCAGCAAGAAGCCGCACGACAAGAAGCAGAACGTCAGGCCGAAGCTGCAAGAATTGAGGCAGAGCAAAAGGCACAGGCAGAGGCACAAAGAAAATCAGAGCTTCAAAACGAAATTGCAGAACTGATTACCGAAGTTCAAAGCATTTCTGTAAACAACAACAAATCAAGCGATGCAAAAGCAATATCTCAAAAAATAACGGAATTACAGCAGGAGCTTGCCGTACTGGAAGGAAAAAGCACCACAAAAGCAACTGAAAATGCAACAGAAAACCAGGAGGTTGCAGAAACTGTTAATTCTGAAACAACAGGTGATCCTGTAAAAACAACGACAGGTACTTATGTTCAAACTTCAAACGATATTTCTGCGGGCTCGTTTGTTCTTACAAGATATTATGAATCAGACAGAACTGCAGTTTCAGCATTTGGCAAGGGCTGGTGTTCTAACCTTGATGAAAGGATTATTCTTGGGACACAACCAATGGTTGATGAAGTTTATGCACAGTTTGCTCAGAATATACGTGCATTGAATCTTCAAATAGAACAAGTGGCACAAACAATCTGTACCGATTTTGATGTAAGCTCTGTGAATACTGCCCGAGATGAAATAGAAGAAAGACTCTATCGTTGCTACTATATTCTTTCACAAGCTCAAGCCTTTGTTCCGGAGTTTGACATTACAGCCGATGAAGTTCTTGACCAGGCACAAACAAAATTCGAACAGCTTCAAAAAGATAAAGAACTTTTACAGGAATATTTTAATCAAATCGATGACATAAAAACGCAAATGGTATATTACGAAAAACAGGCTCAAGCTTATTATAAAAATGTTTATGAACCAAATCAGAAACGAAAAGAAAAAAACTCATTTGTTTATTATCCGGGTGACAACCTTAATAAATATGAAACAAGCTTTTCGACAATTACAGTTGTAGATTCTAAAGGCTACCCTCACCTGCTTTATGAAACTCAAGAAAATTCGACCGTCTGGAAAAACGACAAAGATAAATCAATTGTAGAATGTCATATACAGGGAGACGGCTATGAGCTTTTGGAACCAGACGGAACAAAAAAGAGTTTTGATAAAAACGGTCAGCTTGTAAAAATCACAGACAGAAACAACAACTGCATTAATATAAAAAGAAGTGCAAGCGGAAAAGTTTTAGAAGTAACAAATTCTTTTGGCGAAGAATTTGTGTTTACATATTATGCAGACCAAATCAAAGCCATAACATCAAGCCGAGATTCTGAATACAAAACAAAATATCAATATTCAGGCGACCAGCTGATTTCTTATACAGACACAAATGGCAATGCAATTCAAATGAGATATGATTTTGAAGGCAGAATGGATGTACTTGCAAAATGTGACGGCGCTAAGGTTCAGTTTATATATGGTGAAAAATCGTTTGACGGTAAAACTCTTACAACCCAAACAATAAACGAAGAAGGGTTTGCCGAAACCTTTACTTATGATCTTCCAAATAAAAAAACAATTTATACAAATCACGATGGAAACAACACAATTTATTATTACGATAACAATCACAGAACAATAAGGCAGGAAAATGCTGATGGAACTGTAATTCAAAATAAATATGACCAGGACGGAAATCTTACTGAACAAATCCAAAACGGAGTTCGCACTGTTTATTCTTACGATGCTGCCGGAAATAAAACAAGGGCTTCTTACAACGACGGCACCTTTGAAGAATTTCAATATGACCGCTTTAACCTTTTGACCTTTTACAAAAACAGAGACGGCATAACATACGAATATACGCGCGACAATAACGGCAACATAACAAGCTATAAATGCGGCGGAAAAACTGTCTGCGATTACACATATAACCAGAAAGGTCAAATTACAAAACAAATCGTTTATGGACAGGAACAGATAATTACAGATTATGAATATGATTCTTATGGAAAGATCATCTCTCAAACTACAGGGAAGCTTAAAATCAAAAATCAATACGACAGCCAAAACCGCATTATAAAACATATCCAGAACAACAAAGTAATTTCTACATATGCTTATGAAAAACATAAAACAATACGCACCGATTACAACGGCCTTGAAACTACAATAATTAAAAACGGACGAAACGATATTACAGAAATTATTCAAAAGGATCTTATAACACACAAAATAATCCGCACAAAGGTTGAATATGATAGGCGTCATTTACCGGTAAAGATTTACAAAGGGGATGAAAAAGGACTTGTGCTTAAGGTAAGTTATTCTTATACTCCGGCAGGCCTCCTTCAAACTCAAATTCTTCCCGCCACCGACGCTGATGAAAAAACGCTTATTACAAGCTATGAATACAAAAACGGATTAATTTATAAAACAAAAAAATATTTTGAAGGCCAGGAAGCTTCTGCAATTATTGAAACATATGATTTTGTAAATACAGGCACAGGCGGCTTTTTGCTTACTTCAAAAAATGCGATTGGAATCCAGAACATCTTTGAGTTTGATTCCCACGGCAATATAATCAAACATACAGACGGCGGTAACAAAACAGTCCTTTCAGAGTTTTCGCCAGAAGGAAAGCTTTTGCGCGAACAAAATCAATATGGCGGCTGGTATTGTTATAATTATGACAAGGCTGGAAATATCTTGAAATCAGGTGAAGAAGCTGCTCTTTATAATCAAACATACAACAATGATGGAACTGTAAAGACGTCAACCGATCCGCTTGGAAACACAACATATTATTCTTATGACAATTGCGGAAACCTTATCTGCAAAAAAGAAAACAATCAGACTCAGTGGTTTGA
>JBGVAV010000123.1:0-48186 GCA_045224915.1 Treponema sp. | reverse complement strand
TCAGGTTGGATTCTGTGGCGGCATAGCGCTGCGCTACACCTGGTAAAAAAAGGCAAGCTCTTTCATCGAGCTTGCCTTTTTTTGTCTATTTCTTGTAAACACGTTTTACTTTTTTGGTTGTTGTCATTTCCAGTGGTTCATCAAGAATTGTTATTTTTTTGATTCTCTGGTATGTCAAAAGATTCTTGTTTACGTTATCAACAATTTCGTTGATTTTTGCCAGAACCTTTTCCATGTCAGAAGGATTCTTTCTGTCGGCACCAAGCTTGCTCAATAATCCGTCTGCAGGATAAACGAGGGCTTCAATCTCTTCACCAGCATCCTGACCATCTGGAATAAAGCCCTGAATTGTAATCTGCTCAATGTCATCATAAAGCTGGAAAGCGTTTTCAATTTCTTCCGGATAAACGTTCTTACCACCTGCGGTAACAATGAGGTTCTTTGCACGACCAGAAAGCATTACATAACCTTCTTTGTCGATCCAGCCAAGGTCACCTGTTTTGAACCAGCCATCAGAAGTAAAAGTTGCAGCAGTTTCTTCCGGCATATTGTAATAACCCTGCATAATCATAGGGCCTTTTACACAAAGCTCGCCTACTCCATTTTCGTCTGGATCGATTACACGGAATTCTACATCACGAAGGTTCTTACCAACACTTTCAATCTTAAATGCATAAACAGGATTGAGCGCAATAATAGGAGAAGTTTCTGTAAGACCATAGCCTTGAACAAAGTCTATACCAAGCTGATTGTATGCCTTGAATACACTTGGTGCCAAAGGTCCGCCACCACAAATTGCAATACGAAGTGTGTAGATGTTTGCCTTTTGCAAAACAGACTTAAACAAAACCTTTCCAGGATTGCAGTTTGTAAGTTTTTTAATGATATAAGAAAGTCCCATAAGGAACTTGATAATTCCGTAAACAAAAGCGCCCTTGTCTTTGATGCCCTTCATAATTCCGGCAAGCAGCTTGTTGAACAGAAGAGGTACACCAAGGAGCATTGTGATTTTTCCTTCACGGAGCTCCTTCATCATGCGGCTAACTGCCATCGTTTTTCCAAATACAATTTCGGCACCAACACCAATTGCTTCAAGGAAAACTGCAGTCATTGTGTAAGCGTGATGAATAGGAAGCAGCGCATAGAAAACATCAGTTGAATAAATGTTCATGTTTGTCTGAGCAAGGTAAACATCGCTTACAAGATTTTTATGAGTGAGCATTACACCCTTTGGAGTTCCTGTTGTACCACTTGTGAACAAAATTGCAGCAAGGTCATCTTCGGATGGATATGTAATTTCGGGAGTTTCGGAAGTACTTAAATTATAAACATATTTTTCTGGATTTGATGGAGCAAGTGAATAAACTCCAAAATCATATTTTTTTTCTGCAAAGTAATCATATTTTTCGGCATCAACAAAAAAGAAGTTTGGTTTTGCAGTATTCAAAAGATTTTCGAGCTCTTCGTTATGAAGACCATAATCCATAGGACAAATTGTAGCACCAGCATAAAAAGCGGCAAGATAAACTACAGCCCATTCAGGAGAGTTTTTACCAGAAACAGCAACGCGATCCCCATGCTTTACGCCATTTGCAGCAAGCCAGTTGGCTAAAGTTACAATTTTATCTTTTGCCTGAGCATAAGTAAGAGTGTTGCGAGCTCCTCCAGGACCATCAAAATCTGTAAAACAATTTCGTTCACCGTATCGCTTTACGTTGATATCGAACACTTCTTTTAAAGTTGGCCAGGTACCGGTAAAATCTTTACCACGGTATTCATCAAGCCACTTCACAGGATCAGTTTGTTTCATGTTGATTGATGCCATTTTTACTTCCTATTATTTTTAAAGTTAATTTATTCTATTATGACACAATTGTGAAATATGTCAAGGTTGAAATACTACGCAAAAGCTTTTGCTTCAAACTCATTAACTGGCAGCGGCTTGGCAAAATAAAATCCCTGAATGAGGTCGCAATGCTGCTGTGCAAGAAAATCTACCTGCTCGCGGGTTTCAATTCCTTCGGCAACAATCTGCATACCAAGTTTTTTGGCAAGCTTGATTGTGTCGCATACAATAAGGTCGGCACGTTTTTTATCTTCAATATCGCGGAAGAACTGAGCATCAAGTTTAATAATATCAAGAGGAAGCTCTTTAAGCGAATTGAGCGAAGAATAGCCTGCACCAAAATCGTCCATAGAAACTTTAAAACCAAAGTTCTTGAGTTTTTTGATTGTGTCTAAAAGAATCTGCTTGTCGTCAAAGAAGGCACTTTCGGTAAGCTCAAGCTCAATGTATTCATGCGGAACTTTGTAAGTGTCAACGATTGTGCAAATATGTTCGGCCAAATCGTACTGTGAAAAATGAGCGCGCGAAACATTTACAGAAATTGGAACAAGCTTTCGTCCCTCGGCCAGCCACTTTGCCTGAAGCTTAGAAACTTCGGTGAGCATAAAATCGTCAAGCTTTGTAATAAAGCCGTTGCGTTCAAAAATCGGGATAAACTTTGCAGGAGAAACAAATCCATACTCCGGATGAATCCAGCGCACAAGAGCTTCTGCGGCCGAAAGCTGTTCTTTTTTTGTAGAATACTTAGGCTGCAGATAAACCTTGAACTCGTTATTTGCAAGCGCGCGGTCCATATCATCTTCTACACGGCGTTCCCAAATCTGTTCTTCGCGCATAGATTCATCAAACCACAAAACACAGGCAGGATTATTTTCCAATTTAGAAATTGCAGCACCTGCGTTCGAGATTTTTTCGTCAAGATTATCAGCGCGTGTATTTATGCGACAGGCCCCTACACTAAAGGTAAGATGCTGTTTAGGTCGGCAATCATTGAGAGCCTGAGTAATGGCCTGCATTCTTATATTAAGCAAATCCTCGTTATCAAAATGCAAAAGCATTACAAAGTCTGATTTTTCAAGATGGGCAACAAGCTCCTTGCGCGTTTTTATGAACTCGCAAAGTTTTTTATAAAAATCTTCCATAAGGTTTTCGCCGGCTTTAATACCATAAGCGGTTGTATAGTTGCGGTATTTTTCCATGCGAAGATAAACTACAACAAATCGGCGCGAACGTTTTTTAATCATCTTTGCGGCCTTTGGAATAAAGTATTCCTTGTTATAGCCACCGGTAACAGAATCGGTATTAATGATTTTCTGAATTTTACGACGCTGCAAAATAATCACAATCAGCTTGTAGTGCTCATAAATAAAAATGAAAGCAAAGATTATGACCAGGATTATAATCATAAAATAGTGACGACCCATGTCGATTTTTGTACGGACGCTTCGTTTTTCAATTGCAACATTTACACCTGGGATTTTTGTTTTATACAAAATCCACATCGAAGTTTCCCCGTCTTTTTGAATTGCCCAATTATAATATTTGGAAGAATTGAGCGAGGCAAAACCTTCTGCAAAATGAGTAAAGAAAAGTTTTATAGATTTTATATCGGGATCTTTAATGGAAAAATCGCTTTCCCCATCAGAAAAATAAAATCCGTTTTTATTAAAATCCACCGGATCAAAATCCCGGAGAAAATATGAATGATTAATGTCGTTATTACCATAAAACGCAAGCACATTAAAATCATCATCAACAATGTTTATAGATTTAAAAGTGTCGCCATCATATTTTAGAAAATTATTAAGCTCCTGCTCCGCATGGGCCGAAAGCGATTTTTTTGAAAGGTCCCAGCCCTTACCTACATCCTCAACAATAGCATTTGTATTTTCTATGCCCACCGTAATAAGACTATGATTTTCGGCAATCATATCAACAATAAAAACAAGGCTAACGGCAATTACAAACGCAACCTCAACAATAAAAGCTTCAATAAACTGCGGCCACAAAGAATATTTTCTGAGCCGTTTAATTCGTTTTTCCTTCTTTTTGCTCATGAGGATATTATATAGGAAAAGGTGGGGTGTTTAAAGATATTAGAAAGGATTCACAATCTTTACACCTTCGATAATCTGGCCATTTGTCAGGTCTTCGGAATAACAGATTATACAGCCGGATTGGATTGCAGCAGACAAGATAAGTGAGTCCCAGAAAGAGAACTGATTTTTAATAGAAATATTTATAGCCTTTAGAATAAGCGGAACTGAAACTTGTTCTACAGTAAAAGAATCGGAAAAGTTTTCTACATATTCCTTTGTTTTTTCTTTGGTACAGAGAAGTTTGCGTGTTGTGGCAGCAAAAAATTCCTGAAGGCTTTGAGTTGAAATTACACCATTGTCGTTGATGACAGCATTCTTAATGAGATTTTCTGCAATCTGCTGCTTTTGAGGATCGGCGCTGTCTGCAAAATAAACAAGAATATTGGAATCGAAAAACACTTTTGTTTTATCGCTCATAAAGCTCCTCACGAGTCCATTTCTGGCCGTTTGAATTGAGGTGAAGCTCATCATTAAGAGCCAGAAGTTTTGTGTATGCCTGCATTTTGCGGTCAGGTATTATTTTTTCTTCTGTTTCTTTTTGTACCATTCCAGAAAGTGTTGAGAGGACTTTTAATTGTTCTGCATAAATAAGTTTTGGAAGCATTTCCATTATTGATTTTAAGTAGTAAGAAGAATCGCTGGATGAGGTTGCTCCGAATGCAGGTGCAGGTGATGCAACTTTAAGAGGTTGTGTGTCTGGAATATCATAAGTTTTCTTTCCAGGAATCTTATTATCTATGAGAACATCATAAGAAACCCTGTAAAATTGTGCCAGCTGAACGACCACTTTAAGAGGAGGCTCAACTTCCCCGTTTTCATATTTAATATACATCTGCCGTGAAACCCCAAGAAACGAAGCCACTGCCCCCTGAGAATAATTATTCTGTTCCCTAAAATATTTTAATGAATCGAGCATAGGTAAAGTATAGTGTGGATTGGGGGTGATGTCAAATTTTATTTACTTTTTATGTATATTATATTATCGACATTATTCAGCGCCTTCTCCGTAGACGGAAAAAAGGTAAGAATAAAAAATAGCCCCGCCACAATGCTCTAACCCTTTGTGGCGGGGTACGCTCTTAAATAGAGCACCACTATGGAGGCAAGACGCAAAACTGCGAAGTGCCTTTATGTTTTAATAATACCACAACTTGCCATTGCTGGCAAGTTGTTTTTGGTTGTGCAAGATCAACTTACGTATCACGTGTTATAGTACTTTTTCATTACGATGGGTAAGTTTAGGGTAATATTTTTATCTGATTACGTTGTTATAATATAAACTATCATTATTGTAACCCATTAAATTATAAAAAATTATTGTTTACTGATTATTTATTTTGCAGTTTAGCATAAAAATTCTTTTGAACATTCTGATTGTATTCTTTACAATGCTTTTTAAAAGTTTCTAATTCAATTTCAAGTTTATGATATTCTTCTGTACATGAATCTGAAAAAGTATCATAAAATAAAAAGAATATGAATAAATCTTTATTCATTTTTAGTACCTCCTTCTTGTAAGATTGCAGCATAACGCTGGAAAATATATGATGGGTTACTTTGTACAAAATTAATTCTAAAAGCCATTCTTTGTGATTCATCAGTGATTCTCTTAAATAATGGCTCTCTTTCATTAATCATCGAATCAATTAAATTTACATCTTTGCAAAGAAGTGCATATGCCGTGTACTTTATAATTCCAATGTCATCAATATTCTTAGCTGCCGAAATAAAATTTCTTATAGCCTGTTGAGGAGTTAAACCTAAAGCAGTACAAAGAGTATCAAATTTATCTTTTTCACTCTTTGGAATATCTCTAACAATTATAGAAGTTATTTCTTTCATTTTTATACCTTTATTTTATAGATTTAGAATTTAGACTGTTTCTATAAAACAATAATAATCCTTATTCAGTTTTAAAGCAACACTTCTTTACTTATTTATTAAAAAAAACACCTTGCCTTCGGGAAGGCAAGGTGAGTATGAATTAACTAGCTATAAGCTCAATAACGAAAACTGCTCCAGCACTACTCCTTGCGGAGGTATACACACTCGTAGCGGCTGCTTACGTAACCAACAGCGAGCTTGCTGTTATTTGTGGTTGTTGCATTTGTAATAGAATCACCGTCGGTTACGTCAAGAGCGAGTGTAATTCTGTTAGAAACTGCGCTTGAGGCAAGTGGAGCGGTCATTGTATCCCAAACACCATCATCAAGGTATGCAACTTTTACAGCATTTTCTGAGCTGTCGTTGCTTGGGTCGTAATATGAAATTACAGGTTTTGCGGCAGCACCTGTGCCAGTTGGATTTTCCAACTGAATATCTGTCCAGGTACCTGCACCTTCTGCATCTACAGTTGTAATGGTGAAATCATAATTTCCGTAAGAAGTTTTTGCACCATAGATGTAGTAGAGTTTGTTTCCGCCTGCTGTACCATAGGCTGCAATATGTAAATTACCACCACCATCTATTGCCATACTTACATACTGACCAAGACGTTTTGCTGCAGAACCTGTAACCACAGTATGTTTCCATGCATTACCTTCACCAGGAGTTGTACCTCCAGTTGGTGCAGTTATAGTTGTACCATTTCCTAAAACATTATTATTAGTATTTTCTGGATGTTGACTTCTTGTTACAGCAGTAGCAATCATTAACTGCTTATTTTTAGTATCATAATAAGCAATTACCGGAGAATCAGTTTTATCTGTTTCAGAATCAACCACTATAGATGACCATATACCAACATCCATTGCAGATTTTGTACCTCCACTCTGCAATGTTTCATAACCTGCAACTACATATTTTCCGTTAGTATAGTTATCAGCATCTGTTGAATATTTATTAGAACGTGTATTACTGTTATCAGTGAATGACATGGATGCAAATTTTAAGCATTTTGCATACCTGTCATAATATGTAAGATAAGCATAGTTATTTTTATAGGTAATTCTAGGATTTAGGAACTGATTGAACATTGCATCATAACCATTTTCATGTGTTTCATACTCAGGTAACAAGTTCCAGCCCATTCTTTCAATAATATTTTGATTATTATGAGCAGATGTTTGTCCGTCTGTAGTACAGTGAGTATATGAACCATTTTTGTTGATTACAAAGTTTCTACCCCAATATCCATTTTTTTCAGTGCCATTTTGTGCATTACCATTCTGTCCTTGCCAGCAATCCAATAAACAATGATAAAGATTTCCACTAGCATCAATAACTACATCATAATAACTTGCAGGGTCACCAAAATTTCCTGTACTAGGAGCTGTAGCATTTCCTGTTGAAGCAGTTGAAGTAGAATCTGGATAACTAGCATAGAATTTAGAACTATTTGCAGCCCATCCACCATATAATGTATATACATTTGCATTATAGCTGCCATTCTTCTTTGTTGCCGCTATCCTATCCATTGCAGGAGAAATCGGGTCTGGAGAACCAGCAAAATACTCATCATTCTTCCAAACGTTCAGGTAAACATCATCGGTCCAGGCGTCTGTGTCGTAGTCACCTTCCATTTCGTTTCCAGTGTTAATGTTGTTCAATGAAGAAACTCCGCTTGTTTCTACTTTGATATAACCAGATGTAGCTGGAACTTTAAAGGTCATACCGGTTGTTCCTGTTGCTCCAGTTGCTTTAAATTGAGTTTTTACAGTTCCTGTTGCATTATTTTGTTGACCGCTTATCTGAAGTTTGATTGCATTATCTGTAGTTCCAGGCAAGTTAAAGCCTGTGATATTTACAGTTTCTCCAACTACTACCTGATACTTACCTTTAAGAGAACGATGTGTGTCTGTCAAAGTTGTAGCACGTTTCAAACCTGTAATATATGGCACAACGTCTACCTTATAAGAAGGTACATTATTTGTTCCTTCATCGGCAGTTTTCTGGCTGTCGGTTGTGGCAGCTGTAAATGCAGAAACTTTTGTTGTTGTGGTTGTTTCGGCATTATGATCTACAGCAAGCATATACAGTGTCTTGTCTGTTCCAGCTGTATCGCTAATCTTTGCTGTATCAATACTAAGAGTCCAGCGTACTTTATGACCGTTCTGGTTAAAATAACCTTCACCTTTTGCTTCTGAAACTGTGAACTTCCAGCCGTCATCAATTGCTGCAGATGCAAGTTGCCAGCCAGAACTAGGATCGTAGTATGCGGCCTGATAGAAATCTTTTGTTACGTCAGTTGCAACTGTGCCAGTTATCTTTCCACTAGTTCCGTACTTATCTGTTGCACTGTAGTAATTTGTTGGAGTAAATCCATCAAAACTGAACCACAGAGAACTCAAGCCTACGTTATCATAAGCAGTACCACTGAATGTAATCTGTCCAGATACCTTAGGGTCACGGTCGTATTCACCAGTTGTTGTTGTAAACTTACTTTCTGGTAAGTTAGCTGAAATATCAATATGACCGTTTGCAGAAAGGTTTTCATACAAGCTGTTTATAGATACTGTTTCTTTTGTATAAACAACTGCATTATCTGCTGTATTTTCATCAACATCCACAGTACAAGCCGCATCTGTATAGAAGAAATATTTTGAAGAATATCCTTTGTTTCCTTTTACGGTGCTGTACGTGAACTTGCGTACTACTTCTGTTGTATTGTTGGCATTTGTCTCGGTACTGCCATCACCAGCCCAGCGGAATGGTTCAATTACAATTCTTGGAGCAGTATCGTCAACCAAATCCTGATGAATCTGAGCATTCAAAATTGTCCAGCTGGAGTTTCTTCCTGGAGTTGCACCTTCTGTAGAATCCCAGAATGAGAAGTTGAAGTAATTCATCTCGTTTTCACCAGTTGTTCCAATTGTAGTATTATCAAGTACAAGCTGGCCAATCTTGTTGCCTTCTCCTTCAATATCTATAGTTCCAGTTACTTTATCATTAGTAAGCTTATTTGTTGTTGCTGCAGTCAGCTCCTTAGGCTCATCTTTATTTTCACTTGTTTTTTCAAATGCATAATAAATATCACCAGTACCACCAACAAATTCTGGAACAACCGCAAGGCCATTCTTTGCTGTAAAGTAGTTAGAACTTCCAAGCTCTTTCTTAGTATCAAGATTCCAGATATCTTTTCCTTGATTAATAACTTTATTACCACTTGAAGTTGTAAGTGCATAGAAGGTTTCAAACTCTGATGGATAATCATATGTTGCATTACCATTGAAGTTTGTTCCAAGCATGACCTTTGTAATACGCAGAGGTCTGTTTTCTATACCTGTTTTTGTGCATCCGTGAGCCATGTTTCCGGCAGCATCAAATACAACTACGTGTAATTCTATTGGACCATCTGGAATATTACTTGTAGGAAGAGCGGCATTCCAAGTTGTTGTACCACTAATTGTCTGGAAGTTTTCTAACATACCATCGTTATCGGTTTCGTTAAGATTATTACCTGTCTTTGTTTCACCAGAACTATCTACAACCATACCATAAATGAACCATGCCTCTGTAAAGGTTCTATCACAAGAAGGTGTAAATGAAACTGTACCATCCGTTCCTACTGCAGTTATAGTACGATAAAGACCACCAATCTTAACAAGACCACCAACGCGAATATTCGTATTGTCTTTAACTCCAGTAACAGTAGCAGGAGCATTTGTCCCAAGTTCAACTTTAATAGAATACTCGCTTGGACGTGTTACAGTCATCTTGGCTGTCGTTGTATCATTTTTAACATAAAGAGCAGGAAGATTATCGCCTGTAGTATCAATATAAACAGCTCCGACAGCACTGCTTGCACTTAAGGCAGTTCT
This sequence comes from Treponema sp., assembly GCA_045224915.1. Lineage (GTDB taxonomy): Bacteria > Spirochaetota > Spirochaetia > Treponematales > Treponemataceae > Treponema_D. Next base: position 38,482 of record JBGVAV010000123.1, on the reverse strand, counting down.
AACATTATCTTCCATAAGATTATGAACACGTGGAGAAGATCCGTCTGCATCTGTACGTTTTAAGTAGAATACAGCCTTGTCAAAACCACTTCCGTTATCAGTAACTTTACCCCACAAAGAAGCATAACCATCTGTATCATACAGTTTTGTTGTTGGAGTTAGAGAAGCTCCTTTATTAGAACCATATGCATTCATATAATGTTTAACAGTTCCGTTTGAACCCACATTTTCAGAAGCATAAGTTTCTGCAAATGCTGGTGGAGTATTATCTACATTGAGTTCAATCTTCTGGGTATTTGGTTTCTTGTCATCTGAATCATCGACAACACGAATTGTAACATTCCATGAAGTTTGAGATCCAAAATCAACAGGAATCTTCATGTCAAACTGATCATTACTACCTGATTTTCCTGTGAAGCATGATTTTGCATCGGTATTAGTACCATAACTTGCGTCGGAAATACCACCAGTTGCCTGGACATCGCCTGTAAGGTACCAATTGGTTCCTGTAAGGTACATACCCGGAGTATATTCAATTTCTGATATAGCCTGTGTACCAGAGAATTGCTTAAGTTTAAGATTGTTGAAAATTGGAATATCATTACTTACAGAAACATTCAAGGTTTCTGACCAGGCACTCTGAAGCTGGCCATTTTCTGTATCGTTATCAATAGCAATTGCACGAACCTTAATTGTGTTTCCAGAATAAGTATATACAGGATCATCCTCGGTACCAGTATTAGTTTCTGTAATTTTTGGTAACTGATCACTTGAAAGATTAAGAGTGTAAGCCCAGTTCTTTGTTGTTCCAACCTCTATACCATAACCAAATGAAGTTTTTACACCACTTTTAGTAATGGCAATTTCGGTAATATCTGTTTTCTGCCATGGGGTTCCAGTAATCATTGTAGTGGCACTTGCAAGTGTCGCTGCTGTTAGATCAGCAGTTAATCCAGATACACCAGTATCCCACTTACCATCACCATCCATATCAAACTGCAGGAATACTTTTGCAATACCTTCATCATCATCTGCACTACCAGAAATTCTTGCAGTTTTACCACCCATGATTACATAATTAATTTCATTTCCATTTATTGTTACAGTCTTATTATGAACAGGGCTTCCAATCAAAACAGAAGGACGGTCTGTATTTGGATTATACTTTATTCTTCCGTTTGTTATGTCGTAACCTTCATTACCAACCGCATCTGTAAGACGGAACCATACTGGAATATTATAAACTCCACTGTGATTTGTAGTATCTGTTTCGTAACCACGGAACTTTTCGCCTACATTTGCGTTAGGGCTTGATGTAGAGTAACCAATAAGATCACTCATGTTGTAATCGCCACTAAAGTCAATTTCCCATTGTGATGAAAGAGGAGCGTCTCTCCATACAAGTCCTGATGCACTTGTAGTTGTTTGATCTGTATTTGGAATACACCATTCAACCTTTACTACACCAGAGCCATTTGTGTTATCGTTTGCGTCACCACGGTAAGTGAAGGTACCGTTCTGCTCACCAAGAGCATTTGGTTTAAGGTTAGAAACACTTGCAGGGGCTGTGTTATCTACAATGATGTTACGACTAATGAAACCTTTATTACCTACAGCATCTTCTACAGTTACTTTAAATTCATGAGCTTCATTTGTATCCATTGTGATTGGACCAAGATAATAAGTATATGTAGTTGAATCTTCTGTATGAACCTCTTTTATTTCTTCCTTTTTATATGTATTTTTGTAACTGATGAGTACTGGCGAAGAAGTTGGAGCAGAACCATCTGTTCCGCTCAAAGTTTTCATTCCGGTTCCTTCTGTTACCTCTATTTTTGCATAAAGGACATTATAATCACCACCAAAGGCAAGATTATTTGTTGTAGACCAGGCGATATCTTCGCCATCATCTTCATTTATATCTGCGGTATAAATTTGTTCTACAGTTTTATCAGTACCAGTTGCATAGCGAGCCAATTCAAGTTTTGTTGCAGATGGAGGTGTTGTATCATACTTAAATGTAATTCCGTCGAGAGAATTCTTAGTTGCACCAGTGTCTGAACACTTAAAGTATGGCTGAGAAAGTTCAGCAACACCAGTAGTTTGGGCGGCATTCCAGAAAATAGATCCGGCTCTATCCTGCACTGCAAAGTACCAGGTAGTTTCACCATCATCTTCTGTGGAATCTACAGACCATGAACCACCATTTACAGGTATAAGAGTCCAGCCATTTGCTGTTCCCTGATCTTTATCTGGTTTTGCAGTTGGAGCTGTTGTTCTATACCACATTTTTGCAACGTTACCGTCATCATCCTGAATAGAACCATATACGTTTTTAATTCTGAGAGTTGTTTGAGTATCCTTTGCCAGCTGATTCAACGTAATTACCGGGCGGTCTGTATTTTGATCTACTTTTGCAGCAATAATAGCAGAACACTTTGTATTACCAGCTTTATCTTTTGCAACTATAATAAATCTAACTGTTGTATCATCTGTAATTGTATTTGTGCCGTCAAGTTTTGCGGTATCAATATCGCTGAATCTCCATGAAGCTGCGTGATCAATTGAACCTATTTCAATCCATTTAGTATTTGCATCTGCGGCTGTTGTTTTAGTTCCTATATTGCCATTAGTTCCTGCTACTGGAGCAGCAGTTAAAGTGGCTGATTTTGTATAATACAATTTCATCTGTTCAGAAGTAGAAAGTCCATTTTCATCACTGGCAATACCACTGATTGAAATTGTACTATTTATTTCAGTTACATTTGATGTTGAACTGTCAGCATCGGAAATATCATCTACTGTTAATTGAGGTGGATTTTGATCTACAGTCATCTGGAAGAGAGTATATTCTGCAGAGTTTCCAGCCTTATCTTTTGCAGTAAAGTTTACACCTCCACTAACCATGTCTGCGGTTGGGATTGTATATGAATAAATAGTATAATTATAATTAGTAGCTACAGTAGAAGGAATTGTGATTTCAGATGGAAGTGCAGTTCGCTCAATTTTTGTAGAAGTTCCAGATTTTCCTTTTTGAACTAATGCATTAGAATCTGCAATTCCTGTTTGTTTTCCAAAATCACCACCATCAATTATTGCTGCATAAACTGTTACAGATTGTCCTAATGAAGGATTTACAAGAAGCGATGTTATAGCTGAAGCAGGAGTTATACCTGCACCAAGGAATATAGGAGCCTCTGGAGGATTTGTATCGATATTTACAGAGGTAGTTGTAGTTGCCTCGTTTTCAGCATTATCTTTTGCTTTTATGTAAATTGTAGATAAACCTTGTGTATTGCAAGTAACACTACCTACATATTTTCCATCTTTTAACAACAGGCTTGAAGAATTTATAAAGCCACTGTCTGTTGCAATCTGAACTGATGAAACCTGTGACAAAGTATCTGTTACAGGAATAGAAACAGAAATCTGATTTGATTTATACCATACAGTTCCATTAACAGTTGCCTTTTCGGATGTTGTTATAGTTTTAGTTCCAAATGAAGGTGCTGTTGTATCTACAGAGAAGCTACGGGTTACGGTATTTGTCTTTCCGGCTTTATCGGTTACTACTACCTTAAAGTTATAATCTCCATCATCAAGCTGCATAGCATTTGCAGTTGTTTCCGAACCAACTTTGAATGCTTTTGAATAAGTTCCGCTTGAGCCTGTTGCATCTCCAAGTTCGGTTTCAGTAGTACCAACGACCTTATATATTTTAACGTTGTCTACACCCCAACTGTCTTCTGCGGCTACCGTGATTGTAAAGCCTGACTTATTATATGAATTTGCAGCAGGAGTTACTGCATCAAAACTTATAGTAGGAACGCTCTTATCATATATAAATGAAGTTGACTTTGTCCATGCACTTGCGTTTCCTGTCTTATCATAGGCTTTTACCCAAAGATATTTTTCACCTTGTGTATTGAATACTGAGTTGAATGGGGCTTTTGTAAACTCTACTGTTGAAGACCAGGTACCATCTGAACTAACATCAATTCCGCTTACCTGAGCAGCGGTTGGAGCTGTTGTAGAATTATTAAATGCAATGTCTACTTTATCTGGAGCAGATGTTGCATCTGAAATACTGCCAGAAGTTCCTTCAAACTTAAACAAGTTGCTTTCTGTCTGCTGAATTGAAGGAAGAGTGAATTTTGAAGAAGTTACAGTTGGAGCGGTTCGATCAAATTTAATTGTTAATTCTTTTGTTATTGTATTACCAGCTTTATCTGTTACAGTAATTGTTGCTTTGGCATTATTAGTTGTCCAGCTCTTCCAGTTTCCAATTGTAAATTCACAGGTGCCTTTTACATCATTACCTGTTTTTGTTTGTGTTGCAAGAGTTGTTGTAGAATTTTCAGTAGTATCTACTATATCAAGTTTTACGCTTTCTACACCAAAGTTATCTGTTGCAAGACCAGAGATTTTGAAGGTTTTTGTAGTAGAATCGTTCTTAACATAATAAATTGTACCATTGGTAGAATCTGTTGTTGTATAAACATCTTTTGTAACTGAGCTTTCTGTTTCGGTAAATCTTATGTTTTCAAACTTTGGAGCCTCTGTATCTACAGTAATTGTACCAACACTTATCTGTTTTGAGTTACCTTCACCGGCATTATCTGTTGCGGTTGCGTACACTGTATAGGTTCCTGATGTTGTGCCTGCTGGTACAAAGTCTGAAATAGTCTTTGTCCAGGTTCCGTTTGTTACAGTTGCAGCAATTTCGTCTTTATCATCAATTCTTATAGTAACACTACGAACACCTGCGGCATCATCGGTTACAGTTCCGCTTAATACTAAATCACCAGTTCCGTCTGTATACGCTCCAGCTGTTATACTTCCTGTAATTTCTGGAGGAGTTGTATCTTTGTTAAGAGAATAATAATTATTCTGTACGCTGTCGGTTGTATCATCAGTTTCATTATCAGGATCTGCAGAGTTCCAGTTAGACTTAGATGTTATATTTGCAGGTCCACCATAAATTGCAAGAGTATCTGCGGCACGGTTACCGGCATTATCTTCGGCTACGAGTACAAGGTATTTGGCAGTTTCTGTGTTACCAAAAACCTGAATCTGACCACGGAAATTGCTAGTTACAGTTTCAGATTGTTTTTTATATTTTGGCTTTCCATTATCATCTGTTCCATCTGCAACATTGTAAGGAACATGTTTTGTTTCATTAACAATAGAGATATTTCCGTCGGCAGAATCTGTACCAGCTTCAAAATCAGAAATATTTGTTGGAACAGAATCATAAAGCTTATAATAAACAGCTTTAAGTCCACTTCCCTCTTCTTCGAAAGTACCACGGAATTCCATTGAACTGTCTTTTCCATAGGTTCCAAATGAATACTTACCACCAACACCCATATTTGCTTTATCAGCATCGGTTGTACCATTACCTACAGTATCTCCAGTTTCCCATTTACTTGAGTCGCTCTTATCTTTGTCGTTATCTGCATTTCCAATGCGGAAATAAATATCCTTATTTTTAGCATCGGCCCAGTGCATTGCTTTAGGTTTTGTAGTATCAAATTTAATTTTCAAAGTTTCTTTTGTTTCGCGACCAGAATTATCTTTTACAGTTACTACGGCAGTTGCACCTGTTGTTTTACCAATTATACCACTAAGATTGAAACTCCATTTTCCTGTTGAACCATCCATAGTTGGCTGTGTAGTTATAGCAGGAGTTGTTGTAATATTAATTGTTACCGATTCAATTCCAGTATCATCTGTAGAAACTCCGGAAATCTTAAATGATTTACCAGCTGCTGTTGAGTTATTGATATAATAATAATAATCTCCATCTTTGTCTTTTCCATAATAAGCATCTTTTGTTTCAGAACCCTTTGTTTCTTCAAGCTTTACGTTTGACATTACAGGAGCTGTCTCATCTATCGTAATATCAAAAGCTTTAAGTTCTGCTGTAGAATCACCTGCGATATTTTTACCTGTAATGGCAAATTTTCCACTAGCTTGAGGAGTAAATACAGCTTTCCAGTATTTAATTGTAGTTTTATCTGAAATTTGAGCATAATCCTTAAATGTTGAATTATCTGTTGAATAAGTTGCAGTTACACTATTTGTAATAGCTGTAGTTCCAATTTTGAAAGTTAATGTATCAACACCACTTTGAGAATCTTCATAAGTACCCTGAACTGTGAGAGAAGCCCCTTCCTGTACATATTTATTTGTATTATCTGTTACACCAAGGTCTGGAACAGAAGCATCAATTTTTACAGTATAATATCCAGGATTTGCAAGTGTTGTTGTATTTCCGGCTCTATCTGTTACGCGGATATACAACTTATTTGTAGCACCTTCTGATTCAAATACAGAAGAACCTTTATATTCTGCCGAAGCAGAATCATAAGAAAGTGCTGTCCAGGTTGTACCATCTGTTGAGTATTCTACAGTAGACATTCCGGCTGCATCTTCTGCATCGCTTGCTTTTACATTAAGAGCAAGAGTCTTTGATTTATACCATTTTGCTGCATCAAACACAGCATTATCAAGTTTTACCTGATCAATCTGAGGTGCATTTACATCGACTGTAAATGATTTTGTAGCCTCTTTATATTTATAGTTTACATCTATTACTCTATATTCAACTGTGTAGTTTCCAGAAGCAGAAACAGAACTCAAATCAATTGAATCTGTAATAGCCGGGCTTTCTCCATTAAGAGCGGCAATTGTTTCTGTACTAATAACAGTATCAGAATTCTGTAAGCCAAGCTCCTGCTTAGTATAACCTAACCATTCAAGAGTATCGTCATCATATTCAATATCACTTCCATCATATGTAAATACTTTTGTGAAGCTGTTATTAACTGTCTGCCCCTGCTTTACAACTCTTGCAAGAATGAATGGAGCCTGATCTGATTTAATACTTACTTCTGGCTGCATTGTATCCTGGTTGCTGAAAAGAGTTTTTGAAAGCTGAATTTCTTCAATGTTTGGAGCCGAAGCAGTAACTCTTGCATAAAAATCTACTGTTCTTGATTTAGGAGCAATTCCTGTACTTGTAACAGCATTTGCATCTGTAACTACAAGAGTTACATGATAGGTAGCAGGGGTTTCAAGCATTGATACTTCAACCTGAGAATCTGTTACACCACTTAAAGAAATAGTTTCATTTTTTAATACTACAGATGGATTATTTGCATTTGTAATTGTATAGGTAACTTTATCAAGACCATCATCATCAATTACTTTATATAAAACTGTCTGATTTGCATAATAAACGTTCTTTATTTTATTATTCAAATCTCTGGCAGTTGTTTCATCCATATTTAAAGTAGACTTTGTAGGATCCTTTGGTAAAATTACAGGATCATCAGTTGCCTGATCGATATAATAAGTTTCTTCTATAACTGTTTTATAACCAGCCATGTCGTATGCTGTGATACGAACTATAACTTCTCCAGGAGAGAAAATTGATGTATTTGTTGTATCAATTTCTTCGGTTTCGCCAAAGGTTGGAGCATCATTTATTGTATAAACAATGTTACCGTTCTGAATAAAGTCAATTTTTGGCTTTCGGCCTTCACTTTCGTCAAGACCTACAAGACCTGCCAAAATTGTTACATTAAGTTTTACATTTTTACCATTAATATATTTCTTTGTTACTTCTTTATTATTTACAGTAATTTTTTCTGGAACTCCGCTTTCTACAAGAGCACCGTTTGTTCCATAATAGTAGTTATAAGCCAAAGGTTCTACGTTAGAAATTTTTACAGTTGGCTTATCTACCTGATACATAAGAGTTTTCTTTACAGGGTTTGCATCCTGAGTTACGCTTGCATAGAATACAATACCATGCTGACCACTCTTTAATTCTGGGTTTGCACCTTCATCTGTAAATTCAAAATCATCAACATCAATTTCTGTTTCAAAAGCGAACACACCTTCCTGGCCTGCTGATGTAACAGTAAGAGGAAGGCGGGTTTTACCATCAAGAGAATATTCTGCTGTTGGTACACCGTCTTCTACAGAAACAGTTCCCTTAAATTTAAGTGTTGTTATTTTTGTTTCATCATCTGGGTTATAGCGAGGAACATAAAGCATTGCACTGTCATCAAAGGTCTTTCCGTTAATGCTTGTCTGAACATCAAGCTGTGGAGTTGCACCGTTTGGAGCAAGACGGAAACCGAATGTTTTTGTATGACCATCTTCATCACTTTCGGCAACTACTTCATTTGACATTGAGTCAAAACCTTCCATTGCAATGATGTAATAATTTCCTACTGTAAGAGAAACTGCCTGTCCCTCTGAGTTTTTATTGCTTTCTTTTGTAATTTTTGTTGTAAAGGTATAACCTGTACCGTTCTTTTCGTATGGAGGGTCAGAAGGATTTGGATAGATGCGGTTTGCAGGAATATCTTCTGCTCCTAAAGTTCCTGTAATATCGCAAGGGAGCAGGTATACACGCAATGTATCCTTGTTGAGTGGGATTGCATCAAGACCTACATCAACCTTGAGGGTAATATTACTTTCATTAGAAAGATCATTTGCAGGATTATTAAAATCGGTTCCGTCTTTCTTAAGACCTTCACGTCCTACAACCTTGAATTCAGGATTGTTTGCAGGGTTAAGTGTAAGCTTACCAGCTTTAACTTCATTTGGTTTAAGAAGTTCAGGAATAGATTCGGCAACCGCAGTGCGTGAACTATCCTCATCTTCATATGTTCCATTTAAAATGCTGTAAAGTTGAGTTACTTTAAATTCAGAAAGAACGTCTGCATAAATATCGTCATAAAGATAATAAACATCGGTAGAGTTACCCATGTTATCATCAGCTTTTGCGTCTGCTTCTGTTATAGGAATACGTACTGCTTCATCATAAGCTGTGATAGTACAGTAAACAGGAGGCTTTTTACCATCCTTTTTAGTTGAACCATATATTTTTGCATATTCGTTATTTGTTTCTTCTACGAATTTGGCAATATCGAGGGAAATTGTTGGAGGTACATTTGTTTTAATTATAGGAGTATCAAGAAGTTTGTTTTTACATTCTGGGTCTGAATAAAAGTTTATATGAAGTTCTTTAACATTGTTATCATCTGCTGATTGACCAGAGAGGGAAAGTGTCTGACCAAACACATCAGAATCGGTATCTATAGCTTTTGTTGAAGGACGCTGTAAAACTACAACTGGTGGGGTGTTATCTATAATAAAGGCACGAGAGATTATAGTTGTATGAGAACCGTTATCGTGAATTGTTACAGTTGCTTCGTAATTTCCGTCAGGAACTGAATCCTTTGCTGGATCTATTACAGCACTCCAGGTTCCTTTTGCTTCTTTTGTATCTGCAGCTTGAATAAATTCACCTGTAATATCTGGGAACACCTGAGAGGTTCTGATGTTTCTTAAGGAAACAGTAATGTCTTTGATAGAACCATCATCAGACCAGGTTCCGGCAATTGCAAATTTGTCGCGGATTACGGCAGATGTTTTTGGAGTATCAATAGAGATAGAAGGAGCAGCAACATCGACTGCTTCACCAAGGCCGACTTCACACGAGATGAATGCGGCTACTGAAGTAAATGCAATAAGGCATACTGCGAGAATTGATTTAAAAAAGTTCTTGTTTGTCATACGTTTTTCCCTCAACTTTTGTACAGACTTTTACTATATAATTATCGGCATATTGTCGTGTTTTAAACACTTTCAGACAATAAACCCATAATATCTTCCATATAATTGTAAAGCATAATTGAGAATTTGCAAGAAAATTTAATTGAGACCCTTCGACAGGCTCAGGGAGCCCGTGTTTAGTTTAAAACTGAGGATGGGTTGATGGTGTTTCCGTTTTTGTAGACTGTGAAATGAAGGTGTGGGCCGGTGCTAAGACCTGTGCTGCCGACTGTTCCAATCTGGGTTTTCTGGGCATAAACAAAGTTGCCTTTCTGGCAGGTGATTTTGCTCATGTGGCCATATAAAGTTTTGTAACCAGAGTGATGTGTTACAATTACATAATTTCCGTATGTTGCGTTAAAGCCGGCTGTTGTAACTTTTCCGTCCATTGCAGGATAAATTGGAGTTCCAGAAGCAACGGCCATATCAATTCCGCCGTGGAATGAGCGGGAACCAGAATTAAATGGAGAATCGCGCCATCCGTAAGCAGAAGAAAGCCAGTAGCGTGCCTTAAGCGGACGTTTGAATAAGTCGCCGTTGATTTCCTGACGAGTCATCCAGTCAAGTTCGGCATCAGGTACAAAGAGAGAATATCCGGCTTTGAGCTCTGTAGAAGGTGTAAGATAATTTACGAGTGCACATTTCTGAGCATCAACCTCGTATTTTTCTGAGATTTTCTGAATTGTTTCGCCGTCTGCTTTTACTGTATACAAAATGCCAGGCATTGAAGGAATCTTCAAATACTGATCCGGCTGAATAAGGCGCGACTGGCGGATATTGTTTACGCTTATGATTGTATCTTGTGTAATTCCAAAGGCATCGGCAATGTAGCCAATCATGTCTCCAGATTTTACACGATATGTCTGATATGTAAGTGTTGCAGGTTCTGCTTTTGCCGCTTCAAATGGAACAAGGGCAGGAGCTTCGTCAACTACAACTTCTACTGCTGGCTCAGGATCTTTTGTTTCTTCCAAAAGTCCGCTTAAAGCTTTAAAGTCATCATCTACAGCAACTGGAACGGCAGAGGTTTCAAGACCACCCACACCTTTATGAGAATCGATTGAATGAAGAATGCTTAAACAAGTTGTGGAAACAATAACGCCAAAACTGAAGAAAATAATAGAGGAACTGACAATTCTTGAAACACGAGTTTTAAATACCATATTAAATCTACTTTCAATCTTTTTAATTATAGCACATTCTTCAATTTTTATCATCTTTTATTTACTCCAATTAGATAAGTTTCAAAAGATTCTGTTCGGCAGGCTTCTGGCTTAAAACCTTTGGCTGTCGTAAAAATTTCACGCATATTTTTTAAGATTTGCTGCTGATCTCCGTTTTGAAAGATTTTTACAGCAAAGTTTCCGCCCTGCTTGAGCATTGTCTGGGCATACCATACTGCCATTTCTACAAGCTGAGATGAACGTGCAGTATCTACGGTGCGGTTTCCTGTTGTTTTTGGAGCGGCGTCGCAAACTACAAGATCGTAAGGTCCGTTCTGCTTTATCTGCGCGCGGATTTCTGGAGCGTTAAGGTCGCCCTGAATAAAAACAAGGTTATCGCCCTTTACAGATTTTGCCAGAGGATTTAAGTCGCATGAAACTACCTTGCCGGTGCCTTCCATTGTGCGTAAAAGGAATGTTGTCCAGCTGCCAGGAGCGGAACCAAGGTCGAGAACTGTATAGTTTTTCTTAATCATGCCAAATTTTTCGTCGATTTCCTTGAGTTTGTATACCGAACGTGCCGGATACCCCTCAGAAAAAGCTTTTTGCGACCAATAATCAGGCTTTTCGTAGCTGTTTGCAGGCATATACCTTTATTTTCGGTATTTTGCGGGGGATTATTAGAGAATTATGGTTAATTCATGTTTGTTATAATTAAGGTGGACTATGCGGGAATTTGGGAGCTGGGCAAATTTTTCTATGAGCGGCCAGTCTATGGCGCCCTGCATTTTTATTGTACAAATCATATGTTTTGTGAGACCCGAGGCAAGCCAGGTGTTTATCCATTCTAAAAGGCGCTCGGGGTAGCAGATTACATCAGAGAAAACCCAATCTACCTGCCCTACTTCTTCTGGCGGAATTGTAAAGGCATCGTGTGCGCGGAATTTTACAAGAGGATTTTGCATGAGTTCCGGGGCAAGTTCTGCGCGGTCAACGGCATATACTTGTGCGCCAAGGCCTGCTAAAACCCAGGTCCATCCGCCGGGACATGCGCCTGCTTCAAAGCATTTTTGCCCGGAAGTTGGGAGCCCGCAGTTCAAATAAAAATCGGCAAGTGTGAGACTTTCCTGGATTTTTAGGTAGGCACGGCTTGGAGGATTTTCGTGATCTTCTATAAAACGCATTGTTCCTGCAGGCAGCGGCGAAGTTGTTGTGGCACTGGCAATGAGCGTGTGTTCATCAAGCAGGGTGTAAAGGCCCATTGGACTGTCTGGAATTTTGAATGGGAACTTGCGTTCTTTTAAGTTAATATATGGAAGCTTTTCTTGAATAAGCTGTGCGCGGCGGAAGCATGTAAACTGATAGGGTGCCCAGTTGCGCTGGATTTCTTTTAGAGCGCCTGCGGCTTCGCCAATGGAATCAAACTTGAGGAGGAAGGGGTCGAGCATGCAGGTGCGGGACCAGTAGGGGTATTTTCCGTTGGAGGCCTGCAAAAAGGCCTGTTTGTCAGAATAAAAAAGAAGATCTCCGTAGGCTTCGTCGGGTTTTACTGTAAAATTAAAACGTCCGTTTAATTCAGAAACGAGAAAATCTTTTTGTTCGGGAAAAGCTAGAAAACCTATGCCGTTGAGTTTTGTAATTTTTGTCATACGAGTGTGATTTTAGAGAATATCAGGAATTTCGTCGTCATCGTCGCCCATTGACTGCAGATAACTTACGAATTCACGAAGTCGGGCATCATCAGGGGAATAAAGAATTTGCAGGCCTATTTGTGTAGTTCCCTGATTTTCTTTTACCCACATAGGCTTACACATAAGTTGAAGCGGAGCTTCTTCAATAGAACGACTAAGCGAAACCTTAATCATGTATTCAGAATCAAGATCAACAACTACAGATACAGGAAAATGAATTTTACAGCCCGATAAACTGATATTGTCGAGAATTCCTGGAAGAGCACACAATTCTGGAGCAATAATCCTTCCAATTTCCGGATATCTTGGATTCTGCCTGTTTTCTATTCCCATACGAGTATAGTATATTCCCTTTTAGTGGATATCGCAAGTGATTTTAATCTTTTACAACCATGACCTTGCGGGTTTCATCAATGCCTGGACCGGTTACACGAATAAAGTACATGCCGCGTGCAACTGAATGACCTCTGCGGTTAGTACCATCCCATGAATAGAAGTGTTCGCCTGCTTCTGAGCTGCCTCGGTGAAGATAATCAACAATACTTCCATCCAAAGTCATTACAAGAACCGTAAGATTTCCCTGCTGAGGCTGATTTACCTTTACAACAACCTTTTCGCGCTGAGAAGAATTGATTACGTTATTGAGGATTGTCACTCCTCCACGCTGACTCACAACATCCTTTAAGCGGAATGACCACAAATCAAGGGACATAAGATTTGCAGGCTCTGTCTGGCGAAGGGCAAACAAAGGCATTTTTGCAGAAGTTGAAAGATACTGTTTATCATTGTTAATATCAAGCTCTGGGGAATGCATAATTGTTACAGGAGTTCCGTCGCTGTTAGTTAATCCAAACAGGAAGCTTATCTGATTTCCGGCAGCCCACTGATTTACTATTGTCTGTCCAACATCAAAAATCATTCTGTTAGAAATATCATCAGAAAGCAAAGTGCCGTCTACCTGCGAGTAATTTGTATTGTTCTTTTCGGACAGAGATGTAAATACTCCAGACATTTCATTTGGAAGCCAGATTCTCCATTGAGTATCAGGTTCCAAATCCTTGTTGTACTGAGTAGAAACAGAAGCCGCATCTGGATTATTAGAAAGATACAAGCGGAAGCTTACCGGAGCATCGTCATTTTCTTCGGAGCCATCTGCAGTGTCTGCAACAATTGCAAGAGGACGTTTTGCAGGAAGCGTTCCATAGTTTTTCTGGTCGCGGTTCCAGTCATGAACAGCCCAGCCTTTTTCATCAACATCATCAGTGAGGTTTGCGCGGAACAAACTGTCACTAATAATTGTGCCGTCTTCTTCTGTCATTGCAGAATCGTATGCATAAAGCGGATTAATAATGCCAACTGCAAAATCAGAGAGTGCGTGGGCTGTGTACATTTGGATGTAATTACCATTTTCATGTGCATCTTGGATGAAGGTTACATTAGAATTTGGATGACCTGTAAATTTATCAGTAGATGGCTTCCATTCAGATCCAAAACAATTAACACGAATATAAGTGTTCTTTATATCTTCCAAAGTTACTTTACGAGAAAGCTGAAATCGGATTTTTGTGAATGAAGACCCATTCTGATTTGTAAAGATATCTATTTCTCCCAAGACACTTTTAATTGCAAGATCAGTTACAAGATTTGGACTTCCTGATGAATCTATAGTAATAAAATCAAAACATTTAGTAATAAGTGTTTTGAAATCTTCGGAAATATCTATTTGATTACCATTATCAAAATAATATAGTTCGTTGCTTTCTTTACACAACTGCTTTACAAATATTATATCAAGTTCATCACCACCAACAGCGCATATTGTCATATCAATACCAGGGGGAGTTCGATCAATTGTTGAGATGATTTTTGTACGCAAACGATTTCCAGCAAGATCAGTAATGAAACCTTCTTTATCATTATATCTAACAACAAACCTTGTCTTTATATCAAGAGAAGTATTTTCAAGTGGTAATGAAAAATAAAGTCCTTCCAAATCACCTGCAGAACGACGTGGTGAAGAAGATCCTGTAAAGATAAGAGAAGATGCGCCTCCCCATGAATGTTTGGAAGTATCAAAAGCTGTCTTTATAAGATTTTCAGGTAAATTTGAACTAGAACTTACTCCATATTTAAATGCATTTACTGCAGAATGAATTGTACTGTAACGTATTCCACCGGAAGTTCTTCTGGATTCTGTATCAAATGAGCGGGCACCTCCAAAAATATCAGCAGCGTAAGTATATGATTTATAAAGGTCAGTTGCTTTTTCACCTTCGGAATCTTGATTACACCAACCTACTTCGGTAAACCATTCAGGTGTTCCAACATCAGCTTTTCCTTCCTCATCAAATTCTGGAGTATTATCAAAAAGATGGAACTCTATTCTGTCCAAAGTTGAACCTACACCAGAGTTATTTCCTACAGCTTCTGCTTCATAATAATCTTTAAATAACTGCGATTCTATCCACAGTGTATCTTTGTTAGCCCTTACAGGCGCAAACACAGGTTCCGACAAATCCCACTTACCGTAAAGACCTACTTCAGTGCTGTCTACTTCAGGAATCATATTCAGAGTTTCATATTCAATTTGAGGGTTACCCTCTTTATCTTTTACAAATGTATTCTGCTTGTTTACATCTACAATATGAGTAACGGTACCTGTTGGCATTTGTGCCTTTTCAATATAGCCAATCCATTTTTTATAAGTATTTCCATCTGGATCTGTTACAGTTCCTTCGGTGTAACCGGCAATTGAAAGACGGATTGAATATTCTGCATTGTCGCCTTTACGGTAGAGAGCGTTTACTTCTTTATCGATATTACCTTCTCTACCCGTCCAAAGAAGGCCATTCTGAATTGTTCCAAGACCAGCAAAGTTTAGAGCCCCAGCAATTTTAATGTCACTGTTTTGAAGGGCACCAAAGCTGCTTGTTACCTTAACGTTTTCTGCGGTGGAAGGGTCTGCATTAAGAGCGGCATTTGTTGTTTCATCGCCGTCAAAATCAACCTTTTCGGAATAAAGGAATTCTATAAAGTTATGTGCATCATAAGAATGTTCGCTTGCCTGTCCAGTTGAAGTATCGTAAGCATTATGAAGTTCCTGACCAGTACGTACTTTCCAAAGGACAGGACCTGTTTTGTCGAGAACATCGTTTGTAGAATTTACAGAACCATAAGCTGCTTCAGCAGTGCTTCCTTTTATTACACGACGGCTATAATTGTTTAATCGCTTACCCCAAATATCAGTAAGGATAAATGGAACTGTATAAGCTTGACCTGAAGCAGTGGCCTGAAGAGAACGAGGGAAATCGAGACATGGCAATGCTGAATGATGATTTCCGTTGCGGTCTGTACTTACTATTGTTCCTCCATCTTTTCCTGTGGCGTCTGTGTTCCAGGCCCCTGTTTCGGCCGAATCTTGAGGAGAAGCTTTTACGTACAGGTAATAATATGTGTTACCGCCATTTGTGTATGACGGGAAGTTTGCACCAATATTTATCTGATGCTGACAATCAGGATCTGTATAGAAGCCAGTGAAATTTGTTGAAGCAGAAACTGCATCACTGCTGTCGTGGAACTTGAGTAAATCAATTGTAGAAGAATTAAATCGTATAGGACGGTTGAATTCTACACGAATTACGTTGTCTCGTTCAGTATAAGCAGCTGAAATATCAAAATCATCAAAGTCTACGGATGTGGCGTTATCACCTGCATCTGTACATTCAAGTGCGACAAGACGAGCTTTTGAACCGCTTGAAGTTCCGTCGCTAAAGATTACCTTACAGCCTGAGATTTGAGAATGATATGCTTCGGCAAAACCATTTGAAGGGTTTGTAAGGTCAGGAAGTTTGAGTTCCCATTGACCAGTTGCACCCGCAGTTTGCAAAGTTGTTCCGTTTGCGTAGAAGTTTTTGCCTGCAGAAATTGTTGTGCCAGAAGCTACAGAGAGAGTTGAGGTGAATACTGGGGTCCCTGAGCTTGTCGAAGGGGCGGTCGTGCCATCTGGCAGCACCGTCTCAACATAATTTACCTGGCTCCAGGTTTCTGGGCGAACACAGTCATAGGCGTATTCGTTTGTAATGCCGGTAGAAGTGTCTGTTGTAGAGTAAGCACTTCCAAGAATGAGAATATCTTTTCCGGCAGTTATGTCGGCGTTAGCAACAACAGGGCCTTTGTAAAGAACAAGGTTTTCTGTAACATTTACGCGGCTGTTAATGTTCAGGTCATCAGTTGCAGCACGAAGGATGATAAGATTTTTTGCAATGCTTACTGCATTTCCGCTTGAACCAAAATCAGCCTGCGAGCTTCCATAAAGCTGAACATTAGTTGCAAATGAAGCATTTCCGTTTCCAGTAAAGCTTCCACCAATAACAGAGTTACCCGTACCGTTTTGAGTAAAGCTTGTTGTATATGTAAGTGCTGCCCCATCAATAGTTTTGAAGAGCCCTGAGTTTGCAATAGTCATTGGGCCACATGCTGTTTGAGCAAGGGTGATATTTGCGGCATTAATCAAGCCTGTGATGTTTGTGTTGCCGGCGGTATGTTTGAGATCTGCATATGGCGAAGCGCTTCCAAAAGTCATGATGTCTGACTGATTGTCGCCAAAGGTTACAGTGCCAGTTGTAAGGAATGTTGTTCCGGTAGCAGCGGAAATTGTACCACCCGCATTGAATGAAATATTACCAGCTGTTGCAGCATCGGTGAAAGAAGCAATTGTTACTACGCCATCAAAAGTTGTGTTTGCAGCCTGAGTAATTTTGAAGGTTGAGGCTGTAACAGTATTATCAAATTGAGTGTCGTTTACATGAGTGATTTCAAATGTATCGGCTGTTAATGTGTCTGCAAAATGAGTGTCGTTTGCAGTTGCAATTTTAAAGTTTGTAACAGTAACGGGTTTGGCAAATTGAGAGTCATTTGCAAGGGTGATTGTAAAGTCTGCTGATCTTACTGTTTGTGCAAAGCTTACGTTTCCAGCCTGTGCGATTGTAATTGATGGAGGTGTTGTTATACTGTCGTCTCCCCCAACCTTTCCTGCGACTGTGATTGTGTTTGTAGTGTTATCTGGGACAGAGAATGTAATTTTGTAAGCACCATCAAGAGTTAACGCAAGGGCAATATTATCGCTAGTTGAAGTAAGAGTTGTATCTACTCCAATAGTAACGGCACCATTATATGTCTGTGAACCGGATGTTGTAATTGAAGCAGAATTAATGTTCGCTGCATTTGTTGTAAGAGTTGTAAGATCTGACACAACTGCATTTGTATTAAATACAGTAGTTGCATTTGTAGTAAGAGATGAAGCTGCATCACCCGTTACTGCCTTGTCAAAGACAATCTGATGACTTGTTTTAACAGAAATTGTTGTATCATCGTTTATTGTAACTGTATCTACAAAATGAATTCCGTCGCCAGTTGAAGTAATTGTTTCTGTTGTTCCGGAAGAAATTACTACTGGGCTGTTGTAAAGCTGGGCTCCTGTTGTTTTGATTAATTCACAATTTACAGTAAGCGGACCTGTTACAGTTAATGTTTTGATCGCTGTATTTCCCACATTACCATTAAAGGTAATTTGTGAAGTACCAGCGTTCAGTTCTAGTGTATGCGCCCCAGAGGTTTGATCGTTGATTGTGCCATTGTAAGTTTGAGCACCAGTCGTTGAGATTTCTGTATCACCGGTAAGTATGAGGTTATTAATTTGAGTTGTTGCTGCGAAGATTATTCCGTTTATTATTGTATCGCCGGCAGTATGCTTAAGATCTTTACGAGAGGTCTCTGCTCCAATATTCATGATTCCGACAAATGTTACATTGTTGTTTGTATTAAATGTGACATTGTTTTGGATTGTGCCACCTGCGGCAAAGGTTACGGTGCCGGTATGATTTGTTGTATCATCCGCGAATGAAGTTATATCTACAGCCTTTTCAAAAGTTGTACTGTTTGCTTTTGTAAGTGTAAATACATTGGCTTTTACTGTTTCTTTAAATGTTGTGTTACCAGCCTGTGCGATTGTAATTGAAGGAGGAGTTGTTATATTGCTGTCTCCCCCAACCTCTCCTACAACTGTTATTGTATTTGCAGCGTTATTCGGAACAGAGAATGTAATTGTATGAGCGCCGTTGAGAGTAGTATTCAAAGTTATGTTGCTGCCGGTAGAAGTAAGCCTTGTATCTGCTCCCAGCGTTACCGCCCCATTGTAAGTCTGCGCGCCAGATGTTGTAATTGATGAAGTGTTGATTATTGCTCGTCCATTTACTTCGAGGGAAGTAAGATTTGTAGCGGCTCCAACAGTTCCACCAACAACTCCTCCAAAGGTTGTACCTGTGTTTGAAGTGAGTTTTAATGTTTTTGCACCGTCGACAGTTGAAGTAAAACTAATGCCGCCTGAAGTTGATTTAAGTTCTGTATTCTTATCAAGAGCAACTGCGCCAGTGTAGGTCTGATTACCGGTAGTTTCAATTTTCTCACAGTTAATATTTATATTAGTTGCCTGAGCAGAAAGTGTTCCAGTTCCAGAAACATTATTATTAAAATAAATATGTTTATCTGCATCAGTTGCAATCAGATTTGTTGTGCCATTTACAGTAACAGCTCCATTGTAAGTTTGTTCTTCACTTGTGGTTACTTTCTGAAGTTTTACAGCACTGTTTACAGTAAGGCTGTCGGCATTTGCGTTGTCGGCAAGAGTAATCAGACTACCTGCGCGCAAAGTTACAGCACCCGCAATAAAGCTTGTATCTGTAGAGCTTCCTGCAATTACATTTCCTGTAAAGCTATTTGAGGCATTATCAAGCAAAACAGTTTTTCCAGTTCCGGCAGAGAGTGTTGTTGTGCCGGTTACACTGACAGCGCCAGAAAGTTCTGCCGGATTATTAATTGTCAGGGTTTCTGATATTTCAAGAGTTTCTGAACTTGAAGTATCCTGATTTAAGATGAGGTTTGCGTATTGTTTACCGTCTGCAGAATCACCATTTTCAGCACCATCACCATCCCAGGCAAAGTTTGTTGTTGTTGCACCGGTACCGTAGTATTCAACTTTTGAGCCGGTTCCATTTGTCATCTTTCCGCTGATAGTCTGGCCAGAGGCTCCTGTCAAACGGGCAAGCCCATTGTTTATAATTTCACCAAGTGTAAGATTTTTTCCAGCAAGATTAAACTGCGCATTTGCATCAACAGTAATTTTTCCCTTGTAATCAACTGAAGGAGTTCCATAGGAATCATTCAAATCAAGATCTACAATCAATTCTGGATATTTACCACAGCCTGCCGGGATTTCGATATCTGCACCTTTACCAGGGATTGAACCGTGCTTCCAGTTAGCAGCGTTATTCCAATTGTTATTTGCAGTTCCTTCCCACACATATTTCATTCCCGGGAAATTCCATTTTGTGTTCTTTCCACTATCCCAGCTATGAATAGCAAAGAGGTAATAATCAGATGTATTCTTTGAATCCTTTACATCAACATATTCAATATTCTGTGTACTTGTAGCGCCACACTTAATTTCCCATTGAGAACCTGGTTCAGAAGAAACAAGTAAAAGACGTTTATTATCGTCGTAGGCAGTACCTTTAAGAATCAGGTCACCGCTTATAGACTGTTCTGTTCCATATCCAAAGGTAATTGTCTTTCCGCCAAGGCCTGTTGTTCCATTTACAGCTGTGTCCGCAGTAAGATTAGTGATCGTATTATTTGCAGATAAAGTTACGGAATCCTGAATAATCAAATTGGTAATTGTATTAGTATCGCTAAGTGTAACAGGTCCCTGTAATGTCAAGGTATTAAAAGTATTCTTTCCGCTTAGAGTGACGGCTGATGTTGACGTCATTTTTACAGTACCATTGCTTGCTTTGAATCCACCTGTTGCTTTATTGTTAGTCCAGTTACCGGTTACTGTAATATTTGATGAAGTTGTGGCCGTAGCGTTCATAGTAATATTGTTTACATTTGCCACGTCCTGGAACTTTAGTTTATCAGCAGTAATTGTAAGATTTGCTATGCTTGTAACAGTTTTTTCAAAAACGACATCACCGGTTGTTTCAATTTCTATGTTACCGTTAAAAGTTATTGCTTTTTTGGTAGTAAAATTATCTGCAGTCAGTTTGCCTGTTATTGCAAGGGTACCGGTATTCTTATCAACAACTACATCGCGGTATGAATTTGATGTGTTTACAGTAAATGTTTGGGTATTGGTTCCATTGAAAGAAAGTTTCTTTCCACTTGGCTGAGTCCAAGTTCCACTGTCAGAGACATTACCTGTTACAGAAATATCTTCTTTAAAAGTGGCAGACTTTCCATTGCTATTTATCAGATTACCTGTTATTTCTAATTGAGTATTATAAGTCCAGGTACCATTGTTGTTCATGTTACCACTTAGTGTAAGTTTATCGCTTCCACCAAGTGCTCCTGTTTCTGCAAAAATTATTTGAGTTCCGCTCAAGGCGTGCGCATTTACATTTCCTAGAGTAATAGAATCTTTATATGTTTGAGTACCTGTTGTCGTTATAGATGCAGCGTTTAATGTGAGAGAGGCTGTTATTGTTAAGTTTTCCCCCTGCACATTACTGTTTAATGTAAGATTTTGAGCAAGAACATTTTCTTCAAGGTAAATTGCCACATCAGAAGTACCAGTTCCATTAAGTATTACTGTTCCGGCGCTAGTTGCTGGCGATTGCTTTCCGAGAGTTACATGCCCACCAAAAATATTATAAGAATTGTCGAGACTTACCGAATTGTCATTTCCTGCAATAATAGTAGTTGTACCAAAAACATCAAGCTTATTTGATTCATCAGTATTCTGACTCATTGCACGACTTATTATGAGGTTTTTATACTGTTTACCTGTTGCGCTGGCCCCATTGTTTCCGTCCCATGCGAAGTTTGAATTTGCGGTACCGGTACCATAATATTCTACAGTAGAGTCAGAACCATCGTTTTCCATTGTTGCATGGATTGTCTGGGTAGAAGCTCCCGTAAGACGCACAAGTCCTTTGTTTGTAATTGTTCCGACTGTTAAATTTTGACCTGCTAAATCAAACTTTCCACCGTTTTCAATAGTTATGCTTCCTGCATAAGAGTCATTATATTTTAAGTTCAGAGTATCAGTCAAAACAGGATAAGAAGTTTTTCCTGCTGGAATTGTTACAAAAGAACCTTTTCCTGGAACTGATGCTGGAGACCAATATGAAGCAGTACCCCAGTTTGTGTCAGACTCATTAGTTCCACCCTGCCAGGTATAAGGCATTTCAGGGAAATTCCAGTTTGTGTTGTAACCATTATCCCAACTGTCCATAGCATAAAGGTTATAAGCTTCTGCTGGATCATCTGTTAGAGACGTATTAGAAATATTATTTGAATCCTGAATATTAACATATTGTATTTGGTGACTACCATCTGATGCAGCTGTACATTTAATTATCCACGGAGTTCCAGATGTTGTCTCGGTCGTTGAAGTAGATGAACGAAGCAAAAGTCTGCTTGTCTCTGACGTACCATTTAATGTGAGCGTTCTTGTTACTTTTTGAGTAGAGTTTGCTTGGAAAATAATTGTCTTTCCACCAAGGCCTTCTCCTTCAACCGTAGTTCCTGCTGTAAAATTATAGAATGTATTATTACCACTGATATTAACAGAAGTTGATGCCGGTATCAGTTTTACAGTTCCTTTTCCGTGAGCAAAAGTCGTTCCTGACAAATCAAGATCAGCTTTGAATGTTGTTGTATTATTAGAAAGAGTAAGTGATGCCCCTGTTCCAGAATATGATTTTTCAAAAGTTGCAGCTCCAGAACAAGTGATTGAACCTGTATTATTAACGGTTCCACCAAATGTTATTGCCCCACTACAAGAGATTGTACCATTGTTAATAACAGAAGGTGCAACTGTAATTCCAGCCGCAAGAACTGCCTTTGAACCAGAAGCAATTGTAAGTGTTTTATCAGAACCATTTACATTTTCATTAAGATTAATCTGTGAAGAAGCCCCGGAAGCGGTAAGAGTTGCATTTGCTGCTAAAGTTATCTGCCCATTATAAGTTTGGCTTCCTGTTGTTGTAATATTTGTAACAGTTGCAGGACAGTTTAAAGTAAGACTGTCGGCATTTGCGTTGTTTTCAAGAGTTATAGGTGAAGAGGCTTTCAAGGTAACTGCGCCGGCATTTACTGGAGTTGCGGCTGCAGAATTACCAAGATATATAGTTCCGCCAAAGCTGTTGTTTGCATTATTAAGATTTACTGCATTTGTTGTTCCCGCGGCAATTGTTGTTGTTTTTGAAACAGTAAGAACCACATCGTCTAGGCTTGCTGGCTTGTTTATTATAAGATTTTTATAACTGTTTCCCCATGCCAAAGTTGAAGAATTAAGTGGACTTGTTGTGTCATAATATTCAATAGTAGAATCTGATGTTCCATTATCAACAGTTCCATCAATCTGACTGGCAGAACCTTTAAGACGCACAAGTCCATTATTTGTAATTGTGCCGACGGTTAAACTCTTATCTGCTAAATCAAACTTTCCACCGTCGTCAATAGTTATGCTTCCTGCGTAAGTATTATTGTATTTTAAGTCCAGAGCATCAGTCAAAACAGGATAAGATTTTTTTCCTGCTGGAATTGTTACAACAGAGCCTTTTCCTGGAACTGAAGCTGGTGTCCAATAAGAAGCAGTACCCCAGTTTGTATCAGACTCATCAGCTCCACCCTGCCAGGTATAAGCATGATTAAGGAAATAGAAATTGGTATTACCACCATTATCTTTACTTTTGCCATTCTCTTGAGTACCGTCAGGATCCTGAACAACAAGAGGATAACCAGATGAATTACGACATCCCTTAAGATTTATATTTTGTAATTCGTGATTATTTGAACCCGTACATTTAATTTCCCAGGTTCCATTTGTTTGCCCAGTTGCATTACCACAGTCAGCTAAAAGTCTTTTTGTAGTAAGACCTTTATAATCAATTTTTCCGCCGATAGTCTGTTTTGTATTTGCGGCAAAGTAAATGTTTCCTTTTGCATCGGCATCACCTGCTGTTCTGTGCATAATCAAATCTTGACTAATAGTATTGCTACCAAGAACAGCAATGTTTCTATCTAAATTAAGATTGTAAAAAGTATTTGCACCTGAAAGAGTGGCGCGAGTTGTATCATTGGAAGCAGTTGTAAGTTTTACCGTTCCGCCTGTTGCTGTAAATCCATCTGCTGAATTATTATTTGTCCAGTTGCCAGTTACTGTTATATTAGCAGAAGTAGATACCTCTGCTGTGTTTCCAATAGTAAAATTATTGACTGACAGCGCATCAGACAAATTAAATGTACCGCTTGTAAAAGTCAGATTTTCGTATTCGTAGCCCCAGGCAAGTGTTGTTGCATTAGTAAAAGAGCCATCATAAATAATTGTACTTCCAGAGCCATTTTCTTTTGTATCTGCTGTAATACTGCCACTTTCAGTAAATGTTATTGTTCCGTTATTTGTAATCGAACCTTTGTTATCAGCATCATAATATAAATTAATAGAAGAAGAAATAATTGGATAACTTAATTTTCCTGTTGGAATTGTAACATCCGCACCTAATCCAGGAACAGAAGCAGGACTCCAGTTTGCGGCAACATTCCAGTTTGTATTGTCTGTTGAATCTTCTCCGGTCCATTCATAATCCTCTCCCGGGAAAGTCCATTTTGTGTTGTGACCTTTATCACTACTGTTTAAAGCAACAAGATTGTACGAGGATAAATTGTTCGAGTTATAAACATCAACATATTGTATTGTATGATTGTTTGATCCTGTACAATCGATTTTCCATTCTTCACCTTCATTTGCATAAAGAACAAGATTGCTATCAGATGAAGTTCCTTTTAAGGACATTGTTCCTGTTACAGTTTGAGTTGTTGAATCTGCAAAAGTAATAGTTTTACCACCAAGTCCGGATGATCCTCCATCTGCGGTAAGTGTCGTGATTTCATTATCAGCTGTGATTTTTACAGAGCGCAGGATTTCAAGTTCATTAAATTTATTTTCTCCACTAATAAGTACCTCAGTACTGTCTGTCGGATTTTCTCTCGTAAAAGTTACAGTTCCGCCTGTTGCTGTAAATCCGTATGTTGTTCCGTTTTTTGCTTTGTTGTTTGTCCAGTTTCCAGTAACAGTGAAATCTTGCGAAGTCTCTGCAACTGCATTCATTGTGATGTTTTTTACTTCTACAGGTGCATTAAAAGCAAGAGGGCCTGCAGTGATTGAAACGCTATCGATAGAAGTCAAAGCTCCATTAAGAGTTACAGTGCCGCTGGCATTGATTGTTCCTGATGGAATAGAAATTGTGCCAGGTGTGGCATTTGTATTGCCCAAGGTTACACTTGAAGCATTTAACGTTCCATTAAGAACTGTTGGACCTGTTGAATGAGTCAACGCAGCCAAAGGAGATGGAGAAGTTCCAAAGGTTGTTACATCCGATGGAGCATTCCCAAAAGTTACAGTTCCAGTAGTGCTGAAAGTTGTACCCGATGCATTTGAAATTGTTGCATCTTTCTTGAAGATAATGTCACCAGAAGCAGCAGTGTCTGTAAACTCTGTGATATTTACAGTATCGTTGAATGTAATGCTTTTTGCCTGTGTTACTTCTAAAGCAACCGGCTTTGAGTTTCCAACTTTGCCGTCAACAGAAATTGCCTTATCTGTTGGCACTTCAAAGGTAATCTTTTTGGTTGTGTCGGTTTTTGAATCTATAGTCGAATCAAAAGTTATTGTTTCATCCGATTTTAATGTTACATTTTCATTTATTGTGACTATATCATAATATTCTTGATAATCTGCAGTAGTTATAGCTGTACAGCCAGAGGCTATTTCCAGAGGGCTATCTACAACAAGACATTTAAGAGCCTTATTATCTTGTCCTATTGAACCTGCGAAAGTCGTGGTTCCATTTGCTATAACAACAAGACTCATATCACCATCAGAAGCTGCCTTAATTGTTGAATTAAAACTTATATCCCCATTTGTTGAATGTAATTCAATTCCCTCCATATTTATAGAAACAGCACCCAAATATTTCTGATTACCTGATGTTTCTATCTCATAACTTATTGCTGATTCATCAAATTCAACAGAAAAAGCTGATATCCACCCTTTAATTTCAGTAGGACCAGCAACATGTTTTATGGCTTTCAATTCGGACTCATCACCAAACTCCGGATTGGAATTAGAATCAAATTTCAGGGTTCCAGTTGTTTTAAAAGTTTGATCTGTAGAAATATTTTCTATTATTACGGAATAAGAGTTTTCCTTAAATACAATATCACCTGAGTTCGAAGAATCTGTAAGAGTCTCTATTTTTACATTACTATCAAAAATCGTTTTTGAACTATCACCAATATTTTCAATTGTAAGATTTGTAACTTTTATATTCTCAAAAGTTGTCTCTACTGCATTCTTGATTGTACAGTTTGTTATAGTGTCATAATCATAGTACTCATTTCCAATTATCATCGAGCCCGAAGCTTTATCTATTTCTATGGTTGAATATGTAAAACCATCGTGATTATAATAAGGATCACCACACGTACGAAAAGCCTGATCTTCAGTTCCATTTAAAACAAACTTTTTACCAGTATCAGAAACAAATGAACCAAAAAAGTCTCCTCCCACTTCAACGTCATCATGAAAAATAGTTGTAGAATATAAATTGAGTTCATCTGATATACTTACCGTTTTACTAAATTCTGCACTATTACAGGTCAAAATAGTCAAATTTTCAACATTGGAAACGGTTTCTTTAATTAAAATATCAGCATTAGTATTACAATCAAACTCTAGATTTGTTATGCCTGTAATAGCACCTTCTATCACTATTCCATCATGAGCTTCAATTGAAAAATCTTTTATATCTGATATTGAGCCTTTTATTGTTGCAACGCCTTGTCCCCCATCATATCCACGGCATTCAAGAGATACATCATTTATAACATCTTCTATTTTACCCGAAACATTTCTCTGATATTCCTGACTCCAATCGGTAGTTATAGTTCCAGCAATTACAGCATTTCCTTTTACTATAAGATCTCGACATTCAAAATCACGATATATTTCAAAATCACCACATATAATTGATAATATTGGGCAAGAATATCCATAATAATCATACGGAGAACTATTATAAAGTTTACCGGTAATTTCAAGAGTACCACCGGAATCAAATGCAATTCCTGAATTATATAAATTTAAATCATTATAGATTTTTAATGATCCCTCGATATTAAATATACTAGAACCTTCATTTGTATACGACAATATTTCAAAAGCATCACCCGCCTTAATTTCTGGACTATAGGAACCATTTTGTAGTATCACATTTGCATCATTAGAATTCGGAACCCCTCCAATCCAGTTATTCGCATTACCCCAATCTTCGTCTTCTGTTCCTTTCCAAATACAGGTATTGGCTCCGTTTAATTCTAAGGTTCCATTTCCACCAGCTTTTAGAACTCCAATATTACTACCATTAACATTAGTAATCGAAAGAGATCCATTATTTGTTACAGAATTATTAGTTCCTGTTATTTTTCCAGTTTCAACCCTTCCACCGGAAGCTATTTCCAAAGTTCTGTCGGAATTATTAGAAAGCTTTATTTCTTGTGAAGTTAAACTTCCTCTTACATCAATTATTGCTGGATATTCATTATCTCCAACATTAGACACGGTTCCTGTATTGACAATATATCCAGAATCAATCTGTACAGTTGTACCCGGATGAATAATCAATTCTGGTATAACTATATTACAAGCTAATTCAAGAGTACTTTTTGAAGCTCCAGCTGTTGGACCTGTGGCTCTATAAATTTCAAATGAATTAGAAATATAGATAGGATAACCAGTAAGTTTAACTGTGAAATCAGAGTTTTCTATATTGTTATTTGGAATTTGTAAAGAAGTTAAAAATAGATAATTGGTTCCATCTATTTCATTTGTAGTTACATCTACATTTATTTCAGCACCCTTTGGGAAACGAACGTTATCATAACCATTTGGATAGCCAGATGTAAGTGTTGTACCAGAACCATCAGGTGCAGTATTCCAGTTACCAGAAGTACTCCACTTTCCATCCCCTTCAGCTCCTGTCCAATAATATGTCTCTCCCCACCCCGCTTGCATAACAAAAAATAAAACAAACGCAACAGCGAGGCGGCGGAATAATTTTAGAGACTCTCTTCCTGAAGTTTTGGACACTTTATGGGTTATCATATAGTTTTACACTTCAATATCGGTTTATATTATAGAGGATTTTAGAGAAAAAAGGAAATGCATAGGAACAAATATGTGGATTGCCACGCCCTTCGGGCTCGTAATGACGAAGACACTGTCATTGCGAGGAGCGAACGCAGTGAGCGACGTGGCAATCTATTTTTTCAATAGAGCAGCAAACGGATTATATGTCTCGCCATCATCATCCTGGGCGCTCATGTATTTGGCGGCGCTTTCGTCTTGTTCGGCGGAGCTGGCGGGCTTGAGTGACAAGCGTTTTTCCATGGCGTTGATTTTTTCTACAACTACGCTCATGCTCTGGCCAACTTTGTAGACCTTGCGGAGGTTTGTGTTTGCGCTTACATCTTCAAGGTCGCTTATGTGAACAAGGCCGTCGATTCCAGGGGCGATGTTTACAAAAACGCCAAACTCGGCGATGCGGCTGATTTTTCCTTCCTGCTTTGAACCAACTGGGAAACGTGCACCGGCGGCTTCCCATGGATCTTTCATCAGAGCCTTGAGGCTTACGCTAACACGTTCGTTTTTCCAGTCTGTATGAATTACTTTTACTGTGAGTTCCTGTCCAACTTCTACAACTTCACCGGCATCACTTACGCGGTCAAAAGACATTTCGCTGATTGGGAGCAAGGCACGGAAGCCAAGAACATTAACAAAGGCACCAAACTTTTCGATGCTTTCTACTGTTGCGCTTACTACGGCACCTTCTGTAATCTGAGTTGCAAGCTTGCCAAGGTTTGCGGCATATTCACTTTCGCCGATTTTGCGATTGCTTACTAAAATGTCGCGGCCATCGTTTTTATATTCTGTGATGATAAAGCTGAGTGTGCGTCCTACATAATATGCAGGTTCTTTTTTATCTTTGAAGCCCATCTGTGAATATGGACAGAATGCACGTTTGCCGCCAAGCTTTACTTCAAATCCACCTTTGATTTCGGCTTCTACATGACCTTCTACAGGGATTCCGCCCTTCCAGGCATTTTCCAACATTGTATCATCAGCATCGCTTCCACCGATTTTTGTTGTAAAACGCATTTCGCCGTGGAAATCGCCGGTAAAATAAACCTTGAGCTTGTCGCCTTCTTTTACGCTTACGTTTCCTTCGTCATCCTTAAACTCTGCAACGTCGATTACACCTTCGCTCTTTGCGCTAAGGTCCACGAAAACTGTGGTGTCGGTTACTGCTACGACAGTTGTTTCAAAACTGTCACCAATATTAAATCTGTTCATATATACCTCTTAAATAATGATTGAATAATAGTATAAATAAAGAAAATATTAAATAGAAATAGGAATATATATTATGAAAAAGTGCTCACGCGTGGGACTTGCTTTTGAAAAGATTTATAAGAACAGAAACTAGACGAGCCAAGAGGAGAGATACAAAAACAACAGTAAGTGGAAGATACCATTCAAGATGCTTTGGTAAAGGGCGCAGTGCGTAGGCTTTTTCGGTAAGAATTATCATTATTAAAAAATGAGAAAGATAAATGAGCAATGTATCCTGGCGGCCGCATTTTTCTATAGGCTTGCAGATATGGCGGTTGGGGTTGTTGATGCCGTAAACAAAAATTGAGGCGGCACACAAAATCTTAAACGGCTGGGAAATATTCCAACGTCCAATGTAAAAGAGAACTGTGACAAACATTGCCAACGTAGAAAGGATGCTGCATAAAATCAGTTTCCAGTTTTTAATATCCTTTAATCTTTCTTTTTGATCTGCAATCACATAGCCAAGACAAACCATAGGCAGCGCGCCCACCAAAAGATTCCCGCTTAAATGCCAGCTTACGGGATACGAGTTTACGTAGGTGTCTACAACAATCCTCAAAACAAGAAGCGGGATTGTCATTATGTAAACAACCTTTTTTAAGTCAAAGCGCACAATAACGTAAAAGATTATATAACAGTAAAGAAGCGCAATCATAAACCAGAGGGCGGTTCCGTAAATCAATTCAAAATCGCCAAGGAAAATCATTCTAAGATATGTAGCGGGAAGACGAAGGGCGCTTTTTAATGGATACAAGGCGTAAATGCATTTTTTGTAGAACCAGGCAAAAATAAAATAAACTGCCAGAGTGATAACTGTGATGATTCCGTTTCGTTTTAAGCGTTTTAGGATTTTTTGGCACATCAAATCCTTGTCTGTGCCCCAGCAGGCATAACCTGTAATTATATAGAAGAAACCTACTCCGCAAACTCCAACGGCATTCATGATTACGCCACATGCGCCTGGCAATGGGATATGCACCAGGATTACCCCAATTGCGGCGATGTATTTCCAAAAATCAATGATGCCGTTGCGGGCAGGTTGCTCTATCATTTAACCGGAATTCCGCAATCCTTGTGATCGTTTTCCCAATTCTGGGCAAGACGCATGATTTTGGCTTCGCTGAACATTGCACCAGCAAACTGCATACCAATAGGCATTCCGTCAGCTTTTGTGAATCCGGCTGGAACGTTGATTGAAGGAATGCGGGCAAGGTTTACAAAGGTTGTGTACAAGTCTGAAAGATACATTTCCAGAGGATTGTCTACCTTTGAACCAAGCTTGAATGCAGCTGTTGGACAAGTTGGACACAAGATGATGTCGTACTTTTCAAAAACTGCTGCAACTTCCTTCTGGATGCGGGCACGAACTGTCATACCTTTTTTATATGTGTCACCAGAGAACTGTTCAGAAAGAACGTAGTTTCCAATAATGATTCGGCGTTTTACTTCCGGGCCAAAACCTTCGGAACGAGTGTCTACATAAAGTTCGTCGTAACCCTTGCCATTGTCTACGCGGCGTCCATAACGGATTCCATCAAAACGGCTAAGGTTACTTGCGGCTTCTGACAAAGCAATTACATAGTATGCGGCAATTGAAGCATCGAGGATTGGAAGGTCAACTTCTTCTACTGTTGCTCCCTTGCTTGTGAACCATTCGCGTGTATCTTCAAAGCATTTTACAACATCAGGATCTGCACCATCAGTTTTAAGGAACTGCTTTGGAATTGCTATTTTAAGTGATTTAAATTCATCATCAGAAAGTGCTGTAAGATTTTTAAGTTTGTCTGCATTTGGCAAGTCGGCAGATGTGTCATCATAAAAATCTACACCGCACATAAGGCTTAAAGGTTCTGCAATGTCTGCAGGTGTGTGACCCAAAATACCAACCTGATCCAGAGATGAACCATAAGCAACAACACCCCAGCGGCTCAAAACTCCGTAAGTTGTTTTAAGTCCGTAGATTCCGCAGTAGCTGGCAGGCAAACGAACTGAACCACCAGTTTCTGTACCAAGTCCGAACAAAGCCTGATTTGCAGCAACGGCAGCAGCGGAACCACCAGAAGATCCACCCGATACAAACTCGCGGTTTATAGGATTTCGTGTTGGTCCGTAGCAGGAATATTCTGTTGAAGAACCCATTGCAAATTCATCCTGATTACAGCGGCCAAGAGGAATTGCACCTGCTTTTTCAAGACGGTCGATTACTGTAGCATTATATGGAGCAACATAGCCTTCAAGGATTTTTGAAGCACAAGTAAGGCGATGGCCCTTTGAGTTAATATTATCTTTGTTTGCAAATGGAATACCAAGCAATGGTTTTTCGGCAAAAAGCTTGTCCAAAGCGTCGGCTCCGGCAGCACGTGCATCTGCAATTTCTTTGTCGGCAGCAGCGGCTTTTTCTGCAGAATCCTCGTACATTTCTATAAATGCATTAAGAGGGATTGGAGCTGATGCGTCTTTTTTGAAAGTTTCAACTGCACTCTCGAACAACTGGGTACTTGTAGTTTTTCCAGCTTTTAATGCAGCGCGTGTTTCTTCTATTGTATAAAACATTATGCACCCTCCCCGAGTACTTTTGGTACCTGGAAGTAGCCGTCCATAAAGTCTTTTGAAACTTTTTTAACATCGGGCATATCAAGTCCTTCTACAACTGTATCGCCACGAAGAGCATCGGCAGTTGTGGTTGGGTATGCGTCATATGGATTTTCGCTGTCATCATATTTTGAAAGAATCTCGAAATATCCAACAATATCATCAACCTGTTTTTTCAATGTCTCCATGTCTGTACTTTCTGGAGACAAACGACTTAAATAAAGCAGATTTTCTAATGTCTGCGCGTCAATTTTTTTATGCTGTGTTGCCATGCCGTTTATTATAGTAAAAAACAATAGTTAAGGGAACAATATACCATAGAAGATTATCCAATTATCTAATATTTTCTTAATTGTTTTTTACTAAATAATCTGTTACAAATATATAGAAGAAAATCAAAAATATGGAGTTTTGTGATGAATAAAATTAAAGAGATGGGGATTGTTTTGTTGGCTTTGGGGGGCTTGATTTCTTGTACGCCGGTTAAGGCTAAACCGCAGCCTCAGATTCCTGTAAAAAAGGTTTCGGCTTCTAAGGAAGCTGGGCAGCCTCGATGGACTGAAGTTCCAGGGCTCAAAGATGAATATACAAAATATTTTGATTATTTTGGATTTGCTGTTCCAGAAAATCAGCTTACAAGTAATGCTATTATGAAAGGTGTAAGTCATCAGGCAAACTGTTTTACCTGCGAAAATGAATGTAAGCCAGACTTTATTTTTAACTGGAGCAGACCAACTTCTACCGATGACTTTGTTGCCGAAAACGGATACACCTATCAGGTTCCACACTCTTTAGCTGGTTTCAGCCGCCTTGATAAAATCCTTGGTATTGCAAAACAGAACAACATGATTATGAGAGGCCATGTTCTTGTATGGCATAATCAGACTCCGGAATGGTTCTTTAAGAAAAATTACGATGGACGTGAACCATATGTAGAAAAAGACGAAATGACAGCACGCCAGGAATGGTACATAAAAACGGTTCTGGAATTTGTAAAAGACTGGGAAGAAAAAAACAATGACGGCAAGCGCATTATCGTAGTATGGGATGTTGTAAACGAAGCCTGTATCGACGGAAACTGGGCAGACAATCCTTTGCGCACTTCAAGCCCATGGTATTCAATTTATGGCGACGACAGCTTTATTGTAAATGCCTTCCGCTTTGCAAACAAATATGCTCCTGCCGATGTTCAGCTTGCCTACAATGATTATTCCTGCTACTCTCCTGCAAAAACAAGAGCAATCTGCAAAATTGTTCAGGACATTCAGGCCGATCCACAAGCACGCATTGATGTTGTGGGAATGCAGTCTCATGTTAGCATGACCTACCCTGCTGTTGCCGATTATGAAAAAGCAGTAAACGAGTTTCTTGCACTTGGAGTTGATGTTCAGGTAACAGAAATGGAAATTGCATTTGGAGGCCGCCTCATTTCTCAGGAGCAGCTTGCCGACCGTTATGCAAAATACTTCCAGATGTTCTTAAAAAACAGAAAACAGACTGGCCGCAATGGAATCTCTGGAGTTACCCTCTGGGGAACAAAAGACGAAGTTTCATGGATCCGCAACAACAACGACGACATGAACCGCCAGCAGCGCCCTCTCCTTTTTGAAAAAGAATACGAGTGTAAACCAGCCTTCTTCAGCGTTCTGGAAACTGCACAGAATTATTCACCTGAGCAGAATTAAAATTGTCAATTTTAGATTGATGTTATATAATATTTATACATTTTTTTAAGGAGTATTAACATGAATAACTTTATTTTCTTGGGACCACCAGGAGCTGGAAAGGGCTCGCTTGCTGTAAAGGTTGCAGAAGATTACAAGATCCCACACATTTCTACTGGAGATATTTTCCGTGCAAATATTAAGGCACAGACTCCGCTTGGAGTAAAGGTTAAGGCTATTATTGATTCTGGTTCGCTTGTAAGTGATGAACTTACTTTTGAACTTGTAAAGGACCGCCTTGCACAGGATGACTGCAAGAACGGATATATTCTTGACGGTTTCCCACGCACAATTCCTCAGGCAGAAATGCTCGAAGGTCTTGTTTCTGACGTAAAGGTTGTAAACTTTGAAATTGCAGATGAAATTGTAATCCGCCGTCTTTCTACACGACGTGTTTGTAAGGCTTGTGGTGCAAACTTCAACGTTCTTACACTTCCACCAAAAGTAGAAGGTGTTTGCGACAAGTGTGGTGGCGAACTCTATCAGCGTGATGATGACAAGCAGGAATCTATCATGCACCGTATGGATGTTTACCGCGAGCAGACAGAACCTCTTATCAATTTCTACAAGAACAAAGGAAAAATCACTGACCTGGATGCATCTATTGAGACAGATGTGCTTCTTGGTAAGTTTAAAGAATTGTTTAAGTAATTAATACTTAATATCAATATCAAACTTCAGTTTCCATTCTTCACTGCGGAGGTATTTTTCAAGACGGAGTGAGGACTGGAACTGAACCTTTGAGAACTTTCCAATCACCGGCGTTAAGCCAAAATCAAGTTTTAAATAAAGACTATCATTCAAATAACAGCTTCCAAAAACATCATAAAATCGCTCAGGGTGACGAAGATCTGGCAGGCGTACTGTAACTGTGTCATATTCCAGGGCAATGTCATATCCAAAATAAAGGCCTGCGCGCGGAAAGTATAAACGCCAGAATCCGTTTTGAATTTCCATTCCATAAACTAAAAGTTGGGCAAAGGCATCTACTGCTTTTCCGTTTGTGTAGAACAGCTCGGCATGAACTGTTGTTGGCAAACAGAAAATCATGTTTTTATAATTTTGTACTGGCATTAAATATGGGATTTCTCCTGTGCCGTAAAAGCCTGTGCTTATCTGATACGGATTCCAGTCGCCCCATTCCCACGATGAAGTGATTTTTGCACCGGCTGCTACACCAAGCTTTTTCATTGGTGAAATACCGTACTGATGAATGTTTGAATAATGAAGTGCAGCAGTTGTCTGACTGTTTCTGTAAGCTTTACCTAACGAAGGCCAGCCCGAAAGATTTGGGAAAAGCTCTGTCTGCGTAATGTCCCAGTAAGTTGTAGACGCATTAAACAAAAGCGAAACATCAAAGGTCAAACGACGGAAGGTCATGGCAAGCGGCAAAGTGAATAAAACATCGCTAAAGGCATAAAAGGTATACTCGCCGTCTTCATTAAATTTGAAAACACCCGAAGCAATGATGTCTGCAGGAGTCGATGTGTTTTTAAAATAAACTGCAAAGGCGGCGTCCTTACTCAATTCGATTTTTTGTGCGGCAAGCTCGTCCCTTTTCTTTTTGTCTGCATTAAAGAGTGTTTCAAAGTCGAGCGGTACAAAACCTTTTGCGGCCGAAATTAAAAGCTCGTTGTTTGAAAAAGGGTCTGACTGAGTTTCAAAGGTGACACCAAGGCCCGGTTCCTTTTGAACGCCTTCTAACAGTGTTATATCACGCACAGGCATGAAGAATGAAAAAGAACCTTTTCGCATATATTTCCATGGAGAGTATTTTGCAAATCCTGCAAACTCTTCTCCCTCTTTGACAAGGCCTGGAATATCAGAAGGCACAAGGAGCTCCGGCCATGGGAACGTTTCAGGGCAGTAAGAAATTTTTGCATTTTCAAGAGGGATGTCGTTTAAGTGAACGCAGCGTATTTCTGAATAATCAAATGTCTGCGATGAATAATAAAGCTTACAGTCGAACATTGCACCGGAGCTCATGCCACCATAATAATCGCAGCCCGCTACAAAAGAACTTGTTGGAGTTGATGTCTGATCAAACAAAAGCCAGCCTGTGCGCACAAACGAAGGATTATGCTGTAATACAAAATCATAAAGCAGGCAGTAAACTTTATCTCTATCACTCTTTTTTCCGGAAACTTCAACATAATCGGCAT
Source organism: Treponema sp. (assembly GCA_045224915.1). Lineage (GTDB taxonomy): Bacteria > Spirochaetota > Spirochaetia > Treponematales > Treponemataceae > Treponema_D. Next base: position 3,001 of record JBGVAV010000123.1, on the reverse strand, counting down.
AACGAAGATTACGCATCTTTAACATTTCTGGTTCCCATAAATCCTGGGCTTCTACAGAAAGTGTATAAAAATATTCATCATTCATGTCATCGTAAGGATTACTTGTTTCAATATCAGATACCATTATGTACCATTCATTGTTACGACACAAAAGGCATGCAAAATTATTTTTACCAAGAGCAACAGGACTATATGGAGTTGTATCAGGGGCAAAGCTTCTGATATAAACAAGATTCAGGTCTGTCTGCTCAAAGCCTAAAAGCTTATTAAGTGCAGGTGACTCATAGATTCTAAGACAGGAATGTCCGTTTGTTACATAGTTTCCGGCAACTGCAAAACGTCCATCGGCAAGTTTAACAATTGAACCGTCGCGCATGTCATATTTTTCTGGAAGAAATTTTCGTTCCTTTAAATCATATATGCGCACAAGGTCATGTTCAAACTGTTCGCGTACTCCACCCTGCACATGCGACACTGCTAAAAATCTTCCGTCGGGAGAAACTGTAAGGTTTGTAATATTGTTTGCCAAAAAAAGAAGCTGCTTTAAACTCTGATAATCATAAAAGCCAGAAATATCAACTTCTTCCTTTAATTCATCGTACCAGACGAGTCCGTAGTTTGTGCTTATAATAAATTTATAATTTGAATCGTAATCTGTTTTTATAAACTGACTTGTTTTTTCTTCATTATAAGCATTGAACTCTGGAACTGGAATTGCGTTTATAAAATCCTGCCAGGTCTGCTCAAGCGTAACTCCATAAACTTCATAAAAAATCTTTCTTTCGAGCTTGAACAAATTCAGTTTTCCGCATTCCTGCCAGTATTGTCCAAACTTTTCAATTCCCCAGAGCTGCTGGATATATGCAAAAAAAGCGGCTGCGGCAATGTAGTCAATTTTATTTACAGGCGGAATATCATAAGCACCAGACACTCTCATTAAGGTTGGAAATTTATTTTCGAGCTTGGCCTGCATTAAAAGCTCAAGGTTCCAGTTGTCGTATAAAATACCCGACATTGATTTTTCGTCTTCGGAATAAACGGCACCTTCGAGAAAAGAATACGGAACATGCAGAAGGCTTATTGGCTGAAACGCGTCTCCAAGAAAATGCTTTGCAATAAAGTCCATGGCCTTTGAACGAACAGACTGACTTACTGCACGACCAACTTCATGGGCAAATAAATCTAAAAGTCCGTTTGCATAAGAGCTTGTTTCTACACGACCTACAGAATCAAAAACTACAATACGGTTATAGGGCGACGGAGTATATTTTACAGAAAGCGTATCTGAGTCTGGAGAAATGACTACGATTGTTCTAAAATCTGCTTTACAGTTAAAGGTTTCTTTTGCATCAAGATACAGAGAGTCTGCCTGAAGCGCGAGCATCATTGCTGTCTGCTGATTTTCTTGAGGAAAAAGAATATCAAAGTATTGTGTTGAAAGAACGTTTACTGTTCGTGGGCGCTGCATTTCGCCGCAAAAAAGCTTTGCAGAATTAAGTCCTCCTGCACTAAATAAGAAAAGAACAAAAGTCAATAAAGCAATTTTACGGCGATGCATTTTTTATTTTGCTGAAAATTCCTCAAGCACTTTGCGGAAGATTGCGAGTCCTTCTTTTACTTCTTTATCAGAAATATTTAATGGAGGAAGGAATCTTACTACGTCTGAACCTGCAGTTGTTACACAAAGGCCTTCTTCAAGACAGCGTAATTTTATATCTGCCGGATTGATTGAAGTGTCAATCTGAGTTCCAATCATAAGACCACGACCACGAACCTCTTTTACAAAAGGAATGTTCCAGTCTTTGATTGTCTGGCGGATATATTCACCAGTTCTATTTACTCTGTCGAGGAAGTTCAGGTCACTTACAGTTTCCGCAACTACACAGCCTGCGGCACATGCAAGAGGATTTCCTGCAAAGGTAGACTGATGATCGCCTGCAACAAAAACGTTTGCTGCTTTTCCGCGGAAGAGGCATGCGCCCATTGGAACGCCACCTGCAATTCCTTTTGCTAAAGTTACAACTTCTGGTTCAAAACCAAGGAAGTCGCTTGCAAGGAAGGTTCCTGTTCGACCAATACCTGTCTGAACTTCGTCGGCCATTACAATTGCACCTGCGTCTCTTGCGGCTTTTGCGGCAGCCTTTGCCCAGTCGGCATCTACAAGGTTTACACCACCTTCGCCCTGAATACATTCTATAAAGAGTGCTGCTGTTGTGTCGTCAAAAGCAGTTTTTATATCATCGTAATTATTTGCTCTGATTGTTTTAAAACCTTCCGGATATGGAGCAAAGCTTTCTACGTGGAATTTTTCCTGACCTGTTGCTGTAAGTGTTGCAAGAGTTCTTCCGTGGAAAGAATTTTCCAAGGTGATGATTGTCTTGCGTTTTGAGCCACCATTGAGCTGACCGTATTTGCGTGCAAGTTTGATTGCAGCTTCGTTTGCTTCGGCACCAGAGTTTCCAAAATAGCCTTTTTCGAAGCCTGTGATTGCTAAAAGCTCGTCTGCAAAAACGAGGCCTATGTCGCTGAGGAAGTAGTTTGAAATATGGATCTGCCGTTTGGCCTGATCTGAGATAGCTTTTACCAGAGGTTTGTAGTTGTGTCCCAGGCAGTTTACGCCAATGCCAGAAAGGAAGTCGATGTACTTTTTGCCGTTTACATCCCAGAGTGTTGAGCCTTTGCCTTTTGTAAATACCACGTCAAAGGAACCGTAGTTGTTTAGAATCTTTTTTTCCATATTTCACCTCTAACATGATTATGGCGTTTTTTTAGAGGAAATTCAATTAAAAGATTTAGGTGCCTGTTGGTATAAAAAAATAGCTTCCGCCGACATTACAATAGCCGCATTATATGTATGAAAACAATAAGCGGGTCCCAGCGACGGAAGGGGAAAGCCTTCCCCTCGCTTCAGCCCGTGAACTGACCCCATCTTTTTAGACAGTCATTACGCACATTTTAGGCTGAAAGTCTTTGGTGATTTCCAGCCTAATTTTTTTTGTAT
>JBGVAV010000122.1:0-42758 GCA_045224915.1 Treponema sp. | reverse complement strand
CTTCAATGCCGTTTACGAAGAATACAAACGTTCTCCAAAGGCTACAAAAGAGCGAATCTACCTTGAAACTATGGCAGAAATCTTTGGCAGCGAAAAGAAACCTGAACTTATTGACAGCGAACTTGAAAATCTTGTTCCTGTAAAAAATCTTAAGGACTAAGGAGGAATAAAAAATGAATAGAGCAATGAAAAAATTTATTGGCTGGCTTATAACAATTGTAATTCTTGTGATTCTCTTCCTTGCAGCAGGTCCTTTCTATATTGTAAATGAAGGCACACAGGTTGTAGTAACACGCTTCAGTAAGATTGTTACATCTCACACTGATGCAGGTCTCCACTTCAAAGTTCCATTTCTTGATCACGTAATAGAATATCCAAAGCTTATTCTTTCATTGGACGGCGACGAGCAGCGCATTCCAACAAAAGAAAACCAGTATATTATTGTCGATACTACTTCTCGCTGGCGCATTACTGACCCGGAAGCTTTCTATAAGAACTTCCAGACTTTGAACAATTCTTACAACAAGCTTTCTGATATTATTGATTCTTCATGCCGTACAGTTATTACACAAAACCGTATGAGTGAAATAGTTCGCTCTTCAAATCTTATTAACGAAAGCAAGGTTGAAGAAACAGATGAAGATGAAGAAACAATTGAAATCAATAATCTTGTAAATGCAGATACAACAAACGAAGTTGTAATGAGAGGACGAAGTGTTCTTTGCAAACAGATGGCCGAAAAAGCTCGTGTTGAAATTTCAGGCTTTGGTATTGATTTAATTGATATTGTACCACGACAGGTAAAATATTCAGACGAACTTAATGAATCTGTTTACAACTCTATGATTAAGGATCGTAACCAGGTTGCCCAGGCCTACCGCTCACTTGGTGAAGGTAAAAAAGCAGAATGGCTTGGTAAACTCGAAAACGAAAAACGCCGCATTACTTCAGAAGCTTACCGCAAATCTGAGGAAATCAAGGGTAATGCCGATGCCGAAGCTGCAAGAATTTATGCCGAAGCCTACAACAAGGATCCTGAATTCTACAACTTCTGGAAGAGTATGGAATCTTACAAAAATAACATAAAGGATTATCCTGCAACGCTGAGCACAAAGATGGACTACTTTGACTATCTTTACAGCGCCGACGGAAAACGATAAGGAAAATAAAATGAAAAATGTAGTGTCTATTGTTGATAATGAAATCAGGCTTTGTTCCGGTCTTGATGAGTACAAATTTGGAAAAACAAATTTTAATTCAATTGTTACTCAAAACGGAATTCTTGCAACCTGCGATTCAAACGACAATGAGCCACTGCATTTTTCATTTGAAAACTGGAGCTTTGCAGACATAAAATCTTTTGAAGTTCCAGACAATGACGAAAGAATAGTTTTTTACTGCAATAAAAATCCTCTTTCAAGTAACGCAATAACACTTGCCGAACTTTATGAAAAATCAGGAAATCAGGACGCTTCAACACAAGACAAAGACAACATGTATCTTGCATCTCTTGCAGTATGTACAATTCTTACACAAGCTGCAAACGGCGAAGTTGAACTTTCTTTAAACGGAAGCGGCGGCATTCTTGTAGACGGAATTGGTGCTTCAAAAAAATCAGACAAAAAGCTTCAGCTGCTTTTCTTACCACAGGATCTTTTTAAGTATTCAATTGCAGGACTTACAGAGTTTGAACAGGCCGATGTTCATAATTGCTGGATAAATCCTTCGCTTCACGGGCTTCCTGCAATCTGCTTTATGCGTTCAAGCGTTGCATACAAAATGCTCACAGGACGCTACGCCTACCCTGCCGCAAATAATGTTACCCGAAATGCAGATATCCTTGATAAAAAATTCCTTCCGCTCGAGCTTAGCGTAAACGGAATAAACACAGAACTTGCCGCAGCAGTAAACAAAGGCCTCAAATTAAATTCAAACTCTGTAAACATTCCTGGCAAAAAAGCAAAAGGCAAAAAAAGCGAAGACTTAACTCCTCAAAAAGATTTTCCGCTTGAGCTTCTTGCAAATGCAAAGAACAATATTTCTTCTACACTTTCAGAAGAAGCATTTGAAGAAAAGGTAAAGTCATATCAAAAGCTTCAGACCTCAAGAATAAATACATCGCGTACTTTAAGACGAAATACTACCGCGTTTATTACAGCCCTGGTTGTATTAATATTTTTAATTCTTTATGGACGAAGCTCTTACAACACATATCTTAATGATTACACAACAAAGGGCCTTACCTCTGTACAGACAATCCAGACTTTCTTTAAAGGCTTGAACACAATGGACATCACCTTACTTCAAACCTTTACCGAAGGACGCTCTGCAAACAGATATATTGATGCAATAAGCAATGTATATGTAATCAGTAAGCAGCGTATGTCTTCTGGTGGTGGAGACGGCGGCTATCAAAAGCCTGCAAAGTTTTTTGTAATGGTAACAAATCCTTCTATGCTTTCAATAGTTGGACTTTATGGAGTTACAAATATCAACGTTGATGGTAAACATGTAGACGAATACATTGACCTTAAAAAGAACAAAGAAAAACCAGAAGGCCTTACACAGGAACAGGGTATAACCTTACACAAGGGCGATAAATCTGTTCACAGTGTTGAATATTACACTCTGCATACCGAAGGCACAAACAACGATATTTATGTTACAAAAAACAAAGACACCTTTACCCTCACCTTCAAAAAGAAAAAATGGGTAATCACTAATATTGAAACCTCTGAAGAAACAATCGCAATTGACAGTGATGTTTTCAAGAGTGAATATTTTAATCTCATAATTCAAAACGACGGTGATGCTGTAAAATCAATCAAACAGCTTTCTTTTAAATATGATTTCTTGCCATCTGAAAAAGAAATGATTACAGAAAGAGACGCCTTTGTTGAATACTTGAAGAATCCTTATAAAGATATTTTTTAATTTCTAGTCTTTCATAGAATCTATAGGCTCTAATTCTGCAATATAAGAAAGAACCTTTTTGAGCAATTGTCTTATTGAAATAAGTGAGTCAACAAATCGGCGGTTATCGCGACCTCTGATTGTAGTAATATTCTGCAGCGGCTCGTGAATACCATCTTTTTGCTCTTCAAAAAATCCGTAGAAAACACGTTCAATAGTACGCGCACCTTTTCCAAAAAGCGAGATTGCTTCTTTTACAGTGTTTTCTATCTGCTCCATCATAGACTCAATCTGACTTTGAACCTGGAATGTATGAACACGATTTGTAGCAAAATCTTCGAACAGCTTACCAAACTCACCTTCTGGAGAAAGCTTTCGAATTAAATCCTTCATCAAATTATTTGCGTTTGAAAAATTGTTTAAGCCCTCTGAATATTCGGAACGGTTTTCGCTTTTATAAAAAACACCTTCCATTGCAACAACATTCAAATCCTGAATTACTTTTTCGTATTTTTCGGTACAGAACCACGAAAGGAATCCGCCTGTAAGTTCACGGTTAAACGGAATGCGGTTCCAAAGCTTAAGCCATGGTCTGAATTCCATTACAGGAAATTCATCAAGATCAAAATCGGTTTTAAGATTTTCGCTGAGCATCTGTTTTTTCTGTTCACGGGCAAAATCATTCCAGCGGATATCCTGAATCTTTCGCCATTGAGCTCTGAAGCTTGGAAACCAGGCCTCTGCCCCTTCCATATTTGGCGGCTGCCAGTCAAAATCAGAATTAAGAACACGACCAAGATTTTTAATAGGCACATTGTTTGAAAACGACTGTATTGTACCAAAGAACGCAAGAGCCTTAACCATAAACTCTTTTACAGCTTTTTCAATATCTTTGTCCTGCGCGTTGGTTGTAAGATGCTTACGCTGCGAAAACAGGAATAATGCTTCAAGAACTTCATTTTGAATCGGCTGGATGTTTGCAAAAACAGAAGCAAGCTCGTTATAGTCCATCAAGGCATTGCTGTAAGGGCAGGTAAAATTATCGCCGGTAACATTTGTAAATTGAGAAATAAAATGTATATACTGAAGAGTACTAAACTTATAAAGCCAGTTTGCCTGAGATACTGCAGAATACATATTCTGTTTTGTATCCCTGTCCATGTTTGAAAGAATATCATCAAGCTTCTTGGCAAGATCGGTTCGGGCATCTGGTGTAATTGGTTTTGAGAATGGATAAATAAAAGGATCTGCCTGGGCATTGATTTTTTCTGAAAGCTCAGGTGCTACAAAAGAGCTTAAGAACACATAAAAATCGCCGGGATTTTCTTCAACATAAGTAAAATAAACCTTGAAGAAATCGGCAGCCTCTTTTATTGTAACAAGGCGCTCATAAAAAATATAATCAAGCGATCTGATTTTATAATTGATTGTGCCAGGAAAACGATTATTTATTTTTTTAGAAATGCTTAGTAAAAGGTCCTGACCATATAACTGCTCTACAGTTTTTTTATCAAACAGTGCACGAAGCCACAAAACAAATTTATAAATGAAAGACTCATTCTGAAGTTTTTTCTGCAAACTTACATTCTGCTCTTTGTCTACATTTTCTACTGTAAACTGAACAGGCTGAGTATCCATTTGATTTATTCTGTTTAACATTGCAAGGCGGTCTTCGGCATTAAGGCCTGCTACCAGCCTGTCAAAAGAGCTTTTTGTGTCACTTTCAACCATATATTAAATTATCGGTAAAAAAGTCAGATTTTTCAATATCTATATTCGACTATCTTATTTTCTGTACATTCTATGTATTTTTTATTGTAGTAGCACAAAACTTTTACAGATTTTCTATTGTCTTCGTATGTTTCGCAGATTGTACAGGCTCTAGGCTGCCATAAATTAAGCTTGAAGCCAACTTCCTGTGCAACTTTAAAAAGTGGAACTCCCGTTCTGTCTTTATAAATTACAAGCGGCCCACCAAAAAGCGACTGATTATGTCTTGCGTGAAGCTCTGCAATTGTGTCATTAAAATCGTTTGAGATTGTTTTTGAAACAACGCCGTTTGCAGTCTGAACATAATAAACCATGTAATAGCTTGTGTTGCTTATATCAATATCAGGGCGGAAAACTATAAGCTTTGTTTTTGGATCATATACGTAGTCTTTTTTCTCTACTGCAGTAAGATTGTTTAGAATTACTAAAAGCTCACTTTTTGTGCCGTCAAAATCCTTGAGGTAGCAGGAATATGGAATTGTTGGAAGTCCTTTTACTTTTACAATGCAGTTTTCATAAGGCAAGTCTTTTTTAAACTTGATGCAGGCTGTAGCCTTATCATAAGTAAACTCATTTTTCTTGAGTTTGATTCTCTGAAGCTTTTGATTTGCATTGATTATTTCTACGGAATCAATTCCTGCATAAACAAAATAAGTTGTTGCAGTGCGGTTTACAACTTCTGTTTCTACGGGGAAATATTTATCTTTTACGGCTGAGATATTTGCAGCGGAAAGAGCAGCTATAAGAAAACACGAAATGAATATTGCGATTAGTATTTTTTTCATTTTTCTGTCTTCTCAAAGTCCGATGATTTGTTTTTTAGCTCCTACGGGAGTCGAACCCGTCTCTCCGCCTTGAGAGGGCGATGAACTAAACCGATATTCGAAGGAGCCATAATTTAGAAAAACAAAAGACAGCGTCTTTTGTTTTTCTAAATTGTCGAGTGTTTTCCTTGCTCGCAAAGGCTCGCATTTTTTGCTGCACAAAAAACCGGAAAAACTCGCAGCGAGTATTCTCGCAAAAAAAAAACTGAACCTTTTAACAGGTTCAGTCTGAGTTCCCCAAGGAGGATTCGAACCCCCACAGTCAGAACCAGAATCTGAAGTGCTACCATTACACAATCGGGGAATAAGTAAGTAATACTATATAAAAAAACTGCAAAAGAGTCAATATATATAAAAAAAACTGACTTCCAGTCGAGTACTGATTTCAAAACCGCGGCCTCGCCCGCTACACGCTGAAGTGCCTTGTAATTATATAATTGGCCGCTTTGCGGCCGCACTTCAGAGTGTTTTTGAAATCCGTCCTCTCCTTCGCGTCAGTTTTTTAATGCAATATTATTTTTTTGCAGTTTTTTTAGTAGTACTACTAGCGGTTTTCTTTGCAGCAGGCTTTTTTGCAGCAGGTTTTTTATCAGCTGTTTTTGTGGCCGATTTTGGAGCCGGTTTTTTGGCGGCCTTAGCGGCCTTTGGAACTGTTGTGTCTACACAGGAGTTATCGTCGTTGGCGAACTCGGAGCGGACGTATTTGTCGGCTTTCCAGTCGTTAATCCATGCTTTGCCATCAAGAAGATAGCGGAATTGATATTCTTTATTTGTATCAAGCTGTTTTTTTACAGAAAAAGAACCATCTGGACCCTTTTTCATAGGGATAGAGGTTTCGTCCCAGCTGTTGAAATCTCCTACGAGGTAAATTTTTTCAGCACCAGCAGCTGCATTCACATTTACATTAAATACTACAGTACACTTTTTTCCATCAGCGGAATATGTTTTCTTAAGAGACATATCATCCTCCAGAACATTTGTAATCAAGGCCCGCAACGCAGGCTTACAATTTGCTATAATTTTAACCCCATTGTATAAAAAATGCAATAAGGGGGAGAATTTTGGTTTTTCACAGTGCGCAAAATCGCAAATCATGCCGATAATATAGTAGAAAAAGAGTTTTTAAAAAATGGTTAAGGAATTTGGACAAAACATACGAACTTCAATCTCTAATTTTTTCTACTCGTTAGGATATCTTGGAAAACTTATAACCGCTTCGCTTTTATTTACAACACGTGGTAAAACTGCAAGAAAGATTCTTATTATGCAGCTGTTATTTACTTACGTAGAAGCCCTGCCTATCTGCGCAATTCTTGCTGTTGTAATTGGAACTGCTGTAGTTTTTATGGGTACAACCTTCCTTGCATCTATTGGTCAGGCCAAGCTTACCTATGATCTGCTTGTAATCATTGTTACAAAAGAGCTTGGACCGCTTCTTGTTGCATTTATTGTTACAGCCCGTTCCGCCACTGCCATTGCTACTGAAATAAGTACAATGGTTGTTAATCAGGAAATTGAAGCATATATTTCTGTTGGAATCGATCCTATTGTTCATCTTGCCGCTCCTCGCTTTTTGGGAGTTACTTTTTCCGTATTCTTCCTCAATCTTTATTTTTCAATTTTTGGGCTCCTTGCCCCTTCCCTTGCAATTCAATTTATTTCGGCAACACAGATAGGTGAATATTTTAGAAATCTGTTTACGGCACTTTCTATTAAGACAATTTCTATTTCGGTAATTAAAAGTATTATTTTTGGAATGATTATTTCTGGCTGCGCAACTTTGTACGGATTTTCTACAGGCCGCGCTTCTACAGAAATCCCAATGGCCGGCTTAAAGGCTGTTTCAAAATCATTTGTATATCTAATTCTGGCGTACGTTTTCATAACCGTCGTTACTTATATCTTCTAAGGAATTACTATGGCGCTTTTGGAAATGCAAAGCACAAGCTTTTACGATGGTCTCACTCCTGTAGTCAACGATGTTTCTTTAACAATCGAAAAAGGCTCTGTAACTGCATTTCTTGGCGAACCAGGTGGCGGAAAATCAACAGTATTAAAACTGATTTCTGGAGTTATAGTTCCTACACGAGGAAAGGTTTTACTCGACGGCAAAGATATTTCGAGCATGAACTCAAAAGACAATCTTGCTTTTAGAAAAAGAATGGCTTTTATGTTTCAGAACTCAGCACTTTGGGCAAACCAGAGTTTATATCAAAACCTGGAGCTTCCGTTAAAGCTTCACTTCCCTGACCTTCCGCCAGAACAGCTTGATGCACGCATTAAAGAAGTTGCACAGCTTGTAGAATTCTACAAACCGCTCTCATTACGACCTGCTGCTCTTTCTACCGGTGAACAAAAACGAATTGCATTTGCACGCGCCCTCATCTGTAAGCCAGAGATTCTCTTTTTGGATGAACCTACAGAATCTCTTGATGAAAAAACAGCAATGCTCATTGTAAAAATCCTTACTGATTTTTGTGCTCAGGGAAACACACTTATTTATGTTAGTCACGACTACGCATTTATTAATGCTTTTAAAAATGATAAATACTATTTTGCTAAGGGAACAATCGTTGATAAGATTTTATTAAACGACCCTTACCAAGATTACCAAGAGGATTACGATGAAATTTAAAATCAAGTATGCCGACCAAATTGTAGGAGCTCTTAGTATAATTGCAATTGCAGCTCTTATTTTAATTACCTTTCTCATTGCTTCTACCCAAAAGTGGTTTGTAAAAAAGCATAACTACTACACCAAGGTTTCATCTGCAAACAGCATCAGCGAAGGTATGTCGCTGCAATACAAAGGCTTTGGAATTGGTAAAGTAAAGAAAATCAATCTTGGTGATGATGATAATGTAGTCGTTCATTTTTATGTTCTTGATGAATATATAGACAGAGTTTCTGAAGGTTCTATTGTAGAACTTTCTGTTAGTCCTATTGGACTTGGTTCCTCTTTTGTTTTTTATCCCGGATCTTCTTCCCGCATAATTGAGGACGATTCCTATATTCCGGAAAAAGCAACACCTGAGGCCAAAGAACTAATTAAAAATGGCAAGGTTGTTATTCCAGAATCAAATGATACTCTTAATACAATCATTGGTTCTGCTACAAGTCTTGTAAATCATATTGATGAACTTGTTCAGCAGATTAATCAGTTAGTTGCGGGTAACGAAGAAGTTCCTCTTGCAAAAACTATTAATGAAGTTAATGAGATTTTGCGTCAGGTTAGCGCACTGCTTGCGGGCGATAAATCAATTCCTATTGCAAAAATCATTGATGATTTGAATGCAACAGTAGATACGCTCAACACTATTCTTGGTGATGTTAACAATATTACAACTGATATCAGTAATCTTACTGCTGATCCTCAGGGACTTGTTCCAAAACTGCTCGAAACAGAAGACAGCAAAGGTACGTTCGACAAACTGTATGCTGCACTTGAAAAAACTATTCAGGATTTGAATGGAATCTCTGGTTCTCTTGACAGCGAAATGCCTCAGGTTTCAATCTTGCTTGCTCAGGTTCAGACTCTGCTCAAACAGGTTCAGGATGTTATGGTAGGCTTGAAGAATAATCCTATTTTGAAAAAAGGCGTACCTGAACGTTCAGAGCAACAAGCCGCCACACCAAAGCTTAGAGAGGAGAGTTTCTAATGAAAAAAATACTCATTCTAGGAGCAGCGCTCCTCCTTACCGCCTGCTCCTCTGCCCCAAAACGCTCAATGCAGGTTTCTACAATTTATTCAACTGCTTACGAAATGATTGAATCTGCAAATGCATGTATTCTCAGCGGAGATTATGACAAAGCAGGCTTCTTCCTTTCTGCTGCCGAAAATCAGGCAATGTCAATTGACAACTATGATTTACTTACAGACGCTTCTCTTGCACGCTGCAGTCTTTCTCTTTCTGTAAATCCTCCTGATATTGAAACTGCAGAACGATATGTTGGATTTGCCCAGGGCTTTGTAAAAAATTGTGTTAATCCAAAAAAGCAGCAGGCACTTGTTGCTCTTAATGAAGTTAGAATTGAAACTGCAAAAGGCAATCTTGATGAAAATGCTAACGTAAACATTTCTGCCCTTCTTAATAAGCTTGAAGAAAATAAAAAAGATGTAAAAGGTGATCCTTACTATGAAGCACAGTTTACTCTTGCACAGGGTGATGTCTACAAGCTCAAAAAAGATTACGTTCAGGCAGACAAATCATATACTGCTGCCGCAAAAGACTTTACAGATAACAGATACCTTTCTGAAATTGGAATAAGCTGGTACAAAGCTGCACAAGCCCGTTCACTTGCCGGTAACAAAGACGATGCAATAAAAGCAATGGAACAGGCAATCTTCTATGACCGTGCTGCAGAAAACTCCCTGGCTTTGGGAACTGATTATTATGCAGTTGGTCTCATTCTTGCAAAGGGCTCCCCTACTCCAGGAGAAAAGGAACGTGCAGTAGAAGCCTTTACCCATTCTGCAGAAATCTTTACAGCAATAGACGCAGATGAACTTGCAAAAAGAAGCCGCACCGCAGCAGCAGAAGTAAAATAAAAAAACGGAATCTCATATGAAAACCGAATGGTTTGAAAAAGAAAACTTCTGGGTAAATTTTGCTCCAATAATGTTTGATGACGCACGCTGGGCCGAAGCTCCTGATGTTGCAGAATATGTAATGAAGCTTGCAAATTTGAAGCAGGGAGATTCTGTTCTTGATGCAGGCTGCGGGCTTGGAAGAATAAGCGTTGAACTTGCCTTACTTGGGCTTGATGTAACTGGTGTTGATATTATTCAGGCGGAGCTTGATGCGGCTAAAGAAAGCGCAGCGGCAGAAGATGTTCCACTTAATCTTATAAATGCAGATTTACGCACTTTTAAAAGCGACAAAAAATTTGATTGTGCGGTAAATCTTTATACATCCTTTGGATATTGCGATACGATTGAAGAAGACATGATGATTCTTAAAAGTATAGCAGACGCTTTGCGCACCGGCGGAACTTTTATTATGGAATGCACAAGCCGCGAAAGTGCCATCATGTATTTTACGAAAGGCGAAGATTTTGACAGAGCAGGCTGGCATGTTCACACAGAGTTCGGAGTTGTTGGCGCATGGGAAGGTCTTCGTTCTAAATGGATTCTTACCGATGACAAGGGTAAAAAAATTGAACACGAATTTGTACAGCGACTTTACTCTGCAAGTGATTTGTGTGCGCGTCTTTTAGAATGCGGTTTTTCAAGTGCACAGGCCTACGGAGATTTTGATTTGTCTCCGTATGATGAAAACCTGCGCACTATGATAATTGTTGCTAAGAAATCCTGAACGATTCTGGAGCACCAAGGTATGAATATGGGAATGGTTCATTAGCATTATGAACCACAATTTTTTCCAATACAATATTTGGTGTAACAGGATAGAATCGTAAAATATTAAGACCTTCGCGGCAATCTGCGTAAACACTGCTTATGCGGATATTGTTTGTAATATCATTACCCCAGGCAAACTGATTGTCGCCTACTGCAAAAGTTTTTTCATCAACAAGATCTTTCTTTATTTTGTCACCGTTTACTTCTGCAATAAATGCAAGCTTGTTATCTTTATAAGCCGGATTTGAAGGATTCAAATAAAAATCAAACTGCTTTACGCCTTCGCTGCTTGCAACAAACTTATATTCAACGTAAGGAGCGTTCTTTCCTTTTGGATATTCTGCAATTACAGGGAAGGCTTTTACAGCAGAAAGAGTTTTTCCGTAACCAGGAAGTTCAGCAAACTGAGTAGTCTGATTATTCCAAAGTCCATCCTGCTTTGAAGCAAAATGAGCGGCTTCCATAGAAACGTAATTTGAAGTTTGAATAAAGGTTCCTTTGTCGTAATTAAGATTTGGAACTTCTGCATCAATATTTACATCAACACGGATTCTGCAGGCAGGACCACCGTCTCCAGTTATTTTGAGAACTGCTTTTTTATTCTGAGAAAGAATAAGCTTTGCACGGTCAACCTTAAGCACAATTGAATCAATCAAAAGTGTTTTATCTTTCTTTACTGTATAACTCAGCCATTCCTCTCCACCCTCTACGCTTATTTCGTATGGTGTCATCTTTTTATTTGCGCTCGCAACAAAGATTCTTGCAGTTTCAACGGCAGGATTTTTGAAGTTATCGCAATTAAGAGGTACACGTGTCCAGTCGCCGCCAGAAGTAACTAAATCGGTTCCTTCAACCCATACACACAAACGACCTTTGCGAGGTTCAACAGGTTTTTCAATAACAGGATATCTGTTCTTTTCTTCGTTCCAGTTTGTAAATCCAAAATGCTCAGACCAACCCATTGCATACCAGCGGCCACCGTCTACCTTGTCGCATTCATCAACAAGCTTTTTATCAAAATCAAGGCAGGACAGAACTTGTTCTCCATAAGCATTTGCGGCAAACAAATTATAACCTGCGCACCATTTGTTAAGTCCGGCTAACAACTGCATTTTAAGAATATTCATTGTTCCGCAGGCTGGGAAATAAACCTGTGCGAAGAATCCAGGATAATCTTTTTTAGAAATTTCATCCTTGAGACTTTCACACTCTTTTAGAACACGCTCTGCAAGTAAAAGAATATTTTCACTTTCGCCAAAGCTTACAGGAGCAAAGGTGTCTGGCCAGATACATTCTGTACGGCGCATATTTGCAAGCTTTGTGTATGTGTTCATTATAAAATTAATAGATGCCTTTTGTTTGTGGCTCAACTGTGGGAACTGCTGTTCAACCCAATTTGCTGTATAACCCTGAGTTGTATATTCAGGTGCAGAATATTTTTCGTAATCATAAGCAAGATTCAAAAAGTACGAAAGCGGAAATTCATTTGTCATGATGTCGCCTACGTTTACAATCCACAAATCACGAATTCCAAAATCGTAAGCAGCTGTCATCTGTTCCTTTACCTTTGGAAGATAATTTGTATTGAGCCATTCGTAGCTGTAAGGCCAGCCGTGATAATCAAAATGATAATACATTCCGTAGCCGCCTTTGTGAGCACGCATTTTTTCTGTTGGAACAGTACGAAGGTTTCCGTGATTGTCATCGCAAAGCATGAGAGTTACGCCTTCAAGTTCTGGATCGCCCATAAGGCCTTTTGTATGCTTGTCTCCGTAGAAGTATGGTTCTACCTCTTTGTACAGGGCAAGCATACGTGGAACCTTCATAACATCATCATTTACATTTTCACGAATAAGACGATTTTGAGTTTTAAGAACATCACGCAGCAAATTGATATTATCAGCGAGTGTTGCATTTTTCATAATTGCAGTATCTGCTTCACCGCGCATACCAACTGTAATTACATTTTCAAATCTTCCGTTGCGTCTAAGTCCGTCTTCCCAGAACTTTGTAATACCAGCTTCGTTGCTGCGGAAGTTCCAGGCGTCACCATAAATAGAATCAGGTCCACGAACATGACGATATTCCTCCCCTGCTCTGCAGCATGGCTCATGATGACTGGCTCCCATTACAACACCAAGCTCATCAGCGAGCTCTGCATTTTCAAGTCCCGGGCCATCATCGCTAAAGCAGCTTGCCCACATTGCAGGCCACAAATAATTTCCTTTAAGACGAAGCAAAAGCTCAAAAACGTTTTCATACATTTTTGCATTTACGCCGCCAAAGTTGTGATTTGACCAGTTACCAAAAGCAGGCCATTCATCATTAATAAAAAATCCGCGGAAACGAACAGAAGGTTCTGGGGAAATATATATGCAATCCTCAAGTTCAAAATCCTTTTTCTTCGGAGGAAGAATTCCGCACCAGTTTACAAGCGGAGAAACTCCAAGCAATTCAGAGAAATGGAAAAGACCATAAATAACACCGCGCTTGTCGCTTCCAGCAATTATGATTTTGTCTCCTTCTACGGTAAAGGTGTAAACTTCGCGCTTTCCAATATTATCTTCACCAAGATATTTTTTAAGCAAAGGAGAAGTTGCTGCCGTTCCAAAAATCAGGCAAGGACCTTCTGTTGAAAAATTTTCCTGGACACTTCCTTCTATAAATTCAGGATCAAATCCAAACACAAGCTTTACATCATTGCAAACCTTGCGGGCTATTTTCTTAACCCCGGAAAAGTCCTTTGTCTCACAAATAAATTTCAGATTTTTGGAAATACGCATAAATACCTCATAAAATAAAAAAACTATGGTATCAAGATAATACCATAGTTTTATAAAAGATTACACTAGTATGTTAGTAAAGTCATTGCGAGACCTAAGGTCGTGGCAATCCACTAGTTAAAGAAGCCTTTTGCCTTAAGCAATTCTGCATTAAGAATACCACCCAATGCAGCACCGCGTTTTGTGTTGTGGCTCAAAGCTACAAACTTTATGTCAAATACATTACATGGGCGAAGACGTCCGATTACACATGCCATTCCCTTTTCTGTTTCGCGGTCACGGCGTGGCTGAGGACGATTTTCTTCGTGGCGTACAACAATTGGATGTTCCGGTGCGCTAGGAAGATTAAGCTCCTGTGGAACAGACTTATAGCTTGTCCATACGCGTTCAATTTCTTCAAGGCTTGGTTTTTTGTCATCTGGCAAATCAAACTCAAGAGAAACACATGCAGTATGTCCGTCAACTACAGGTACACGAGTACAAGTAGAAGAAACAAGTGGACCAGCTGCATTTTCAATCTTTCCGTCTACAACCTTACCAAGAATCTTGAGACATTCTTTTTCTGTTTTTTCTTCTTCGCCGCCAATAAATGGTACGATATTGTCAATCATATCAAATGATGCTACACCAGGATATCCGGCACCACTAGTAGCCTGAAGAGTTGTAACAATCATGCGCTTTACAGGGTAGCCTGCCTGAATAAGTGCGTGAAGCGGCATCATGTATGTCTGGAGCGAACAGTTAGGTTTTACAGCAATAAAACCTTTGTCCCAGCCGTGATGCTTTTTCTGCTCTGCAATTACATCAAGATGGCTGTAGTTGATTTCTGGAACCAGCATTGGAACATCTTCTGTCCAGCGGTTTGCAGAAGCGTTAGAAACTACAGGAATTCCTTCTGCAGCATAAGCGGCTTCAAGAGCCTTAATTTCATCCTTGCCCATTTCCAAAGCAGAGAAAACAAACTGGCACTTTCCAAGAGCCTTCTTTTCGTCGTTTGCATCTTCTACGATGAGGTTTGCAACACCAGCTGGAATCTCGGCACCAATAAGCCAGCGGTTCTTTACAGCTTCGCAATATGGCTTTCCAGCAGAACGAGGACTAGCTGCAACATAAGAAACTTCGAACCATGGATGGTCCTCAAGCAATTTAATATAGCGCTGGCCTACCATACCCGTAGCACCAAGCACACCTACCTTTATCTTTTCTGACATAATAATTCTCCTCTATTAAAGTCCGCATTCCTTGATTGCTTCTTCAATCTGCTTTTTAGCAGCGTCGTTTACTTCAACAAGAGGCAATCTCAAGGCACCTGCAGGCATTCCCTTTACGTTCATTGCATATTTGATTGATGAAGGGTTTCCGTCGCAGAACTCTGCTTTGAAGAATGGAGCGAGTCTGTAGTGAATCTCGCGTGCCTTCTTAAAGTCTCCGTCCAATGCGGCAGTTGCCAATTCGTGCATCAAAGCTGGAATCATGTTTGAAGCAACAGAAATAATTCCGTCTCCACCAGCAGCAATCAAAGGTAATGTCAAACCGTCATCACCGCTCATTACGGCAAAGTCTGGCTTTTTGTTTTTAATCTGTCCGATTACTTCCATCATCTGAGCAACGCTTCCACTAGCCTCTTTAACACCGGCAATATTTGGAAGCTCTGCAATTCGTGCAAGAAGGTCTGTTGGAATATTCAAACCTGTACGTCCTGCAATGTTGTAAACGATGATTGGAATTCCAACCTTGCTTACAGCAGCAAAATGCTGATAGATTCCTTCTTTTGAAGGCTTGTTGTAGTAAGGTGTAACAACAAGAGCAGCATCTGCACCGGCAGCCTTTGCACGTTCAACATAATGAACAGCATCTTTTGTATTGTTTGAACCGGCTCCAAGAATAACTGGGATTTTTTTGCCTGTAGATTTTTCGAAAGCACGAACCTCTTCCATAACAATCGAAATAATCTTGTCTTCTTCTTCACCAGGCCTTTCATCCAGAGTCGGAGTTTCAGCAGTGGTTCCAAGAGGAACAAGACCATCGATGCCCTGTTCGAGCTGATGTTTGACATTTTTGCGGAAGCCCTCAAAGTCTACAGTACCGTCACCATTCATAGGTGTAATTAAAGCTGTAAAAGCACCACGAAAAATATTCATTTTTTCCTCCTGAGCGCGCCCTTTTCTGCACGGACGCACAAATATTTTGGAGAATATTTTATAGTTTTTTCTATATAAATTCAATAATGCAAAAAAGAAGAAAATTTTCATTTTTTTCTGATTTTTACTTCCTAAAAAAGAAAAATTTTTTGTTAACTATAGTATAGGAATTTTTCAATAGGAGGCGTTTATGCCAAACAATATCAAACCGTTCGAGGAGCTCACTCTTGCGGATGACTTTATGTTCTATCAGGTTATGCAGGATGATGAAATCTGCATTGGTGTTTTGGAACGACTGCTTAAAATCAATATTGATCATATTGAACGACAGGAGCTGCAAAAAGAAATCAAACCTTATTATCAGTCTAAATATATCAAGCTTGATGTGTATGTAAAGAATGAAGATAAGGTTTATGACATTGAAATCCAGAACGAGGATATGGACGAACTACCAAAACGAGTCCGGTATTATCAGTCTATGATTGATTCAAACGAGCTGTTAAAGGGCATGGAGTATAGAAAGTTACCTGAAAGTATAATCATTTTTATTTGCACAGGAGATCCGTTTGGTAAAGGATTTCCACAATACACTTTTAAGAATATCTGTCTGGAAGAAAAAGAACTTATACTTAATGATGAGTCAACAAAGTATTTCTTTAATTCCGATGCTGCAGATAAGGCTGAAGATATTGAAATCCGTTCATTTCTTGATTATATTAAGAATAAGAGACCCACAGATAATTTTACACATACGATTGATTTAGCTGTAAAGAAAGTTAAGACAGACGAGTCTCTAAGGGGGATTTATATGTGCGAACCAATACGTATTCAAGATGCAAAATGGGCAGCTAGAGTTGAAGCAGCAAAAAATTGGCTTAGAATGGGCAATGTAACTCATGAACAGATTGCACAAGCCGAAGATCTCCCCTTAAAGAAAGTCCAGGAACTTGCAGAAGAAATCGCAGCTGAGAAGAAACAGTAATGAGAAAATCAAAAATCATAGCGCTTAGTTCATGCAGCTTACCAGTTTTTCTGGTAGCAGTATTTTTCATATTTACAGGAGTGCGCAGGGCGGATTTTAATAAGTTGACTGCTGCGGAACCTGTTGTATTTGAAAAGAATAAAAATGATGAGCTTCTTAAACCACTTCCCTACACGCTTCCAGATCTTGGTATACAAATTGGGGCGGAATCTGCAATATTAATTGATGTTACGACAGGAAGTGTAATCTGGGAAAAGGCCGCAGATCAGGTTATTCCGCCTGCAAGTATGACAAAGCTTTTTGCGATGTATGTTGTTGAGCAGGAGGTAGCAGCCGGTCGCCTTAATTACAGTGACATAATTCCTTTGCCTCCGGAGTGCTGGGCCTGCAACATGCCGCCACACAGCTCGCTGATGTTTTTGGGCAAAGGACAGATTGTAACTTTGGAAGAGCTCTTGCTTGGACTTTCAATCTGTTCCGGAAATGATGCAGCTTATGCGCTTGCTTATGCGGTCTGCGGTTCAATGGAAGAATTTGTAAACCGCATGAATGAAGTTGCCTGGAACGCAGGACTTACACATACTCATTTTGTAGAAAGCTCAGGCTACAGTGAACAAAACACAACTACCGCCCGCGAAATGGCTGCATTCTGTCGCCTTTATATTCTTGAACATCCGGATTCCTTGCGTAGATTCCACAGCCTTCCGTCATTCACATATCCAAAAGAAAAAAACATGGCTCCAGGAGACCATTACGGCCCACAGGATTGGACTAACGGACTTCCTGAACATATCACAATGGGAATTACACAGGAAAACACAAATCCTCTTTTAGGAAAGCTTGCAGGCTGCGACGGCTTAAAGACCGGCTACATTGACGAAAGCGGCTACAACCTTGCACTTACAGCACAACGCGACGGCACACGATTTTTAAGCGTTACAATGAAAGGTCAGGGCCACAACGCCCGCGAAGGTCAGGCCGGACGTGTTACAGACGGAACTGCAATTATGGAAACAGCCTTTGGAACCTTCCGTGATTATATGCTGGATGACATTGCTGACAGCTATTTTATAAAAGTGTACGGAAGTAAAACAAAAGCCTTAAATCTTGTTACCGCCTTTGATGAAAAAGCAATTTGCGTTCCTTTCATTACAGGAAGCTCACTTGCAGAAAATCTTTCGAATGTAAAAGTAACTGTAACAATGCCTGAATATTTACAAGGCCAGATAAATGCCGGCAGCGAATACGGAAAAATAGAAATAACACTTGGCAATTATCTTTTGGAAACAATTCCCCTGGTTGCCGACAGAAGCACCGAACAGGCAAGTTGGATTACATGCCTGGCGGATTCTGTAATTACTTCTGCTTTACCTCGCTCATAATACTAGTGCCATCGGCAAAGTGGAAGATGGTCACGTAGGAGTAGCCGGATGGAATCTCGCTGGCAGGGGCTGTGTAGGTAGAAGATGAAGCGCTCTGGAGCCACTCGCTATTGAGGAGCTTTAAGCCGTACTCGCGGCCTTTGGTTTCCCAGATAGCTTTGATGTAGGTTTCGTCGTCTATAGTTGGGTCGAGAGCCTTAGCTTCTGTAAGTTTTAAGTCTAAATTTCCAAGGAGCTCGGTTTTTACAGCCATTGTGTGTACAAAGCATGGTGCATCATAATAAACCATATATGCATTACTTAGACCTGTAATTACAAATTTACTATTGCATTCAGAAGAATTACCCTCATTTTGTTTTATCAAATATTCAGGACAGATAAATGTATAAAAAGAATTATAAGGCCCATTTAATGCACAACGAACAAATGAATCAACTTCATCAACTGAACAAAAGTTCTTCACATCACTATTGGCGGGAGCTTGAATATAACGTTTTTTGAAAGTCCATTCTGTATTTTTTGTATTAGATAAAGTACAACAGTCAAAATAATAATCTATTTCATTAATTTTTAAATTATCTATTCGGATATTATATTTGATATTAATGGTAGAATCTAAGTTTTCTTCTATTTTTTCTAAATAGAAATTTGGATAAAAAGGTACAATTATATTTGAAACAGTACAATTGCATAGTGCAGAATTTGTATTTTTGTCTTTAAGATCAAGAATCAAAACATAAAAGGATTCTAGAGGTTCATTAAAGTCCAGTTTAATTTGTTTAGCATATTTAGAATAAGAAACAGTATGCTTTTCTAATCCTTCAAGATCCTCTCTGGATAAATTTAATTGGGTAATTTCAGTGTCATCTCGTATTTTAAAATAATAATCAAATTCAACTAATCCATCATCATTTTCGTATAAACCGGAAGAACCAATATCTCTTGGAAGATATCTTTTATGACCAACACCAGAATTATAAAAATCTATTTTCTGCGTTAATAAAATTTCATTAGGTGCAGACAAATCCTTGTTGCAGAAACTAACGTTATTCGTCTCTAATTCAGGTGGAAAATTATCGTAAGTTGCATCTACTTGTTTATATATATCGCTTTTGTAAAAAGTTCCTTCACTATCAATAGCACATAAATAAATGTTATAGCGGGTACCTGAAGTTACAGTAAAATTAAAATCGTAAAAGTTTTCTCCAGAGCCATAAGTTACCCCGTAATGACAACCTGAAGTTGGTACAAAAGTATCCAGCCCCGGCAAAGAAACACTTATCTGCCGTTTTCCTGTTGAATTGGCTACAGAAGCATCTATAGAGAGAGTAAAATCGTCTGGAAAGGCTGGATCGACAGTAGAGGTCGAGCCTTCACAATTGTGATATAACACAAAAGGTTCTGACATTGTTCCTGCAACCTCTCCAAACGGTGAAGTGTTATAAGGTAAATCATAAATATAATAAATACCATCTGGAGTAAAAGTTTCATCTGTGAAAAGTGGATTTTCAAATTGGAAGCCCATTTTAGTGTTACCACCAGTAGGACCAGATCTCATTTGATGTCTTCTAAATTCAGACAGCTCAGAATCATTATTTTCTTTATATCTGTAAAATATATAAGAGGCAGAATAAGAAGAAGAAAAAGTTGTAGTTGGCGTATAGTATTTAACATTGTTGCTAAAATCGTTTTCTTTTAAACTTATTACAGTGTGCTGTTTAGGAATTTTTGCAGTATCAGTAAAGAAATTACCCGCATCATCAAAAACTGTAATTTTAATAAAACAATCATTATTTACATTCCGGGTAAAAGAAAAAGTTCTTTCAGGAAACTCTTCAGCCTCATTACAAATATCATTTTCATCATACCCCCAGAATACATTATAATGAGCATATGAACTTCTGTTTTTATAATACTCTTCTTTTTTACTAAATTTAATTACTTCAGTATATTCATTATTTTCATTGCAAAACCGTCTTATTGCAGCCGTTTCTGTATCTGTATAACAATAATACATAGCGCCATATTTTATGATTGGTTTTCTCTCTTCTGGAGTTAACGCATCTAGATCTATTGCATCTTGATTACCTGATACTGTTGTATAGTCTTGTGAAACAGCATCCTTTTGATATGCATTTTCATTTAATTGTGTATCCTTAATTACATAATATATTAAAGTAGTAGAATTATGAGCATAGTCTTCAAAAACAAAATCAAGACGGACAAGACCGTCTATGGTTGATTTAAGTGTATACCTAATCACTGAAGCTGTATCTATTGAGTCATTAAAGTCATCTGTTTCCTTACTAATTGGTGTTTCATAATAATAAGCTTGATCGTTTACATCTGTATTAGCTGTTGTTTTAATTAAGGTTTCTTTTATAGTAAGGTTATTATAACCGCTTCCATTATCAACTACATATGCATCATAATAAACATTTTTTCCAACATGGTTTAAGGGATATGTATTTGAATTAAAATTTGAAAAGGCAAGATCAGATAGCTCTATGTACGCACCAGTCTCTTTTGCAAAGTATTTACCATTTTCATCTTGTGATAATTCAAAACTTGGTTTGAATAGCTTCATTTCTACTGTTGGAGCAATTTTTTCAATACTATGATTGATTCTGTAAACAAAACCTGCATCTGCATTTTCAAGTATATTGCCATCCTGGTCTACAGGATTTATGGAAGTGGTACCATTTATTATATAAGGCTTAAAAACAATACAGATATTTTGTAAATCAGTTTCATTTATAACTAGACCATCTCGAATTGTGTTCTTTGGCTTTAAAGTTAAAATTGTTCCATTACCACTCCATTGAGGTTCGTCAAAATATTTTTCGTAATGCTCATTTGCATCTGTAGGACTAACAATATGAATTGTTCCGGTATTTTCTGTTTTTGAATTTGAATATAAACTAAAAGTATCAGTATTCATCGGTTTATTAAAACTAATCACTACCGGAGTATCACAATCTACACCTAATGTTTCATAAGATGGACTAAAGTTTGAAACCGCAGGTAGTAAAACTGCATTTGCCTTAACCTTTACATTTGAAACTGCTTCGTGAACAATCATTTTTGTTGAATTGTCACTTTTGTTGAGGATTTCAATTTTGCTCTCAGGAATTTCTGTATTAGTTTGTGAATCTTTAATTGTCCATCCAAGGAATTTCCAGCCATCCGATTTTATAAAAGAAATGTTTACTTCCTGGCCTTCTGAAAATTCCTGTAAACCAACATCAGGAGTCATAATTCCAGAATCATCTTCCATTTCAAAAATAACAGATGCTTTATCAATTGTAGAAGAATCAATCCTGTAATTAAAAGAGAAACCTTTTCCACCGTAAGTTACCTTTGTTCCATCAGTAGTTTTATAATAAAAGTCTGCCGGAATTGTTACAGTGATTGTTTTTGTTTGTCCTTCGGTAACATACAGAAGATTTGTTTTATTTGCAATAAAAGAAATTGTATTTCCGCTGATTTCTGGTGTATTAAAACATGTTGTTACTGGAGTACCACCAACTGAAATTACAATATTAGCAAGCTGTGCCATTCCGTCTGTATCTGTTGGTAAGTTTTGATTAAATTTTAATTTTATAGAAGAATTTTTAGGAACAGTATTATTATCTGCAGTTACTGGTTCATATCCATTTTCTACGAGCCTCAAGCGTGGTGCACAAACCGCCTTTATTTGAGTAGGGTTTTCTTCTGTTGTTTTTTCGCGGACTATGGCAGAGGTATTTATACTTTTTGGGTCTTCTATATAAATGATATCTTCATCGTAATCCCATTTTACAAATTGATAGTCTGCATTTTCTGTAAAAGCCAGCGTGATTTTCTGTCCAAGTGAATACTCTTTTGTTCCCGCCAGATATACAGAACCTTCGGCAGCAACACTGGTAAGATTTACAGTTGCCTGTTCATCTGTTTTTTCTGTAATCTGATAGTTCCAGGATTTTGAAGTGTTCATTTTTATGTTACTGGTGTCTGTGATGTTACCCGAAAGTGTTACTTTAACAGTTTTAAAAATTTCACCTGCATTAAATTCAATTGGATTTGTTCTATCTACACCTATTGTAAGAAGCTTTCCGTCTACCAGAGGTTTTGTAAAATGCTCTGCAATTGAATAATCATCAACATTTGTAATTGTGATGTTTTTAAGATAGGTTTGACCTTCGTAAGTATAAGCCCAGATATATCCATCGTCATCTTTTTTAAGCGCAGACTCTTCTACATCTTTTGGAATTTCCTCTGAATTAAATATGAAACTTTCCGGTGCAAGCGCTTTTGTAAAACTTACACTTATTGAACGGTCACGGCTTACTCCAAGAGTATCGTAGCGTGGACTTGGCTCTCCGCTAACAACAATGCGTTTTTCGCAAAGAGGAATGATCCTTATAGAAACTGAATCATTTTTAATTATTACTTTTGTTTTGGGAGAAGTCGCATCTTCAAAAATAACACCTTCAGAAACTGCAGCTCTGGAAGAATCATTTGTAACTGCAGTCCATTTTATAAAGCAATATGCAGGATTTTCAGTAAAGTTTACTTCAAAATCATAGCCCTGTTTTGCCTTGTGATTTCCAGCCGGAACTGTAGAACCTGTACCTTCTTCCGATTGAATAAGCACAGTAATTTCTTTTGCATTATTGTAAGCTATGGCATCTTTAATTTCTTTTTTTATTTCACCGCCATTAAGGAAGTTTTGGCAAGAGTTCAGGAATACGAGACATAATATCGCTCCCACTAATACATTAAAAAGTGAATTTTTTGAAGAAAAAGCTTTCATTCAAATGCTCCTATTTATAGAATCATTCACTTTTTATTATATGTCAGATAATTGCAATTGTAAACTTTTTTCTATATTACAGTTCAGAAGCCGCTTTTCTTACATCTGCAAGCGTAAACTCAGTACGATTTTCCTGTCCTGCCAAAAGCGCTGCCCTATTCAAAACAGATTCAATCTTTGCGCATGAATATCCGTCTGTCATTTTTGCAATTGCTTCTGGGGTGCATTCGCTTGCTGGATTTTTGCCTTTACTGTACATAGCAGCAAGCTGAACACGGGCGTTGTAATCTGGATATGGAACACAAAAACGTGCATCAAAACGGCCCGGGCGGATAAGAGCCGGATCAAGAGCCTGAATAGAGTTTGTTGCAGCTAACACAAGAACTCCGTTTGTTGGTTCAAAACCATCGAGCTCGTTCAAGAGGGCTGTAACAATTCTTGTATTTTCTGTTTCAATGGCACTGCCGGAATAATTGCGGACTGTACCAATTCCGTCAAACTCATCAATAAAAACAATACATGGGGCGCGGCGGCGGGCTTTTCTAAATAGCAGCTTTACTTTCATTGGGCCAATTGCCATGAACATGCTTTCAAAATCGGTTGCTTTGGCGGGAATAAAATTTACTTTTGCTTCTCCGGCAAGAGCCTTTGCAAAAAGAGTTTTTCCGTTACCAGGTTCTCCTTCGAGCAAAATACCTTTTGGCATTCGTATTCCTTTTGCGGCATAAGCGGCCGGATTTTGCATGATCTTCATAACCTGTGTCATGTCGCGTTTGAGATTATCCATTCCAACAACATCATCAAACTTTACGCCAGTTTTATGAACAACCTTGAATGTGTTAGGTGATATAAACTTTCGGAATACAAGGATTATCAGTCCAAAGAAAAATACATAAAAAAGCAGATCAAAAATCAGATTAAAAATTTCTGTGGAATCTTTTTCAACTGTCACACTTACGCTGTTTTGCAAAAGATATTCATGCAGGAACGGAGAATCAGGATTTTCGGTTTTGAATTCTTTGCCTTCGCATGAAAATTCAATTGAATCTTTTTTAATTACGGCAGTATTAACCTGTCCCCTTTCGACAAGATTGTAAAACTGATTATATGGCATATATGTTTTTTGCGCAGAAAAATGATCCCATGCAAAATATCCGCCGGCGGCAAAAATAATTAAAATTAAAAGTCCAGTAAATAAGTGTTTTTTCTTCATATTAAATATAATATTGAATTTTGCTTATTGTTGGAATAGAATATATATAGAAAAAAAGGAGATATTTATGCTAAAGGCCATCATTAAATTCTTTAAGGCGCTCAACAGTAATGTCCATCCGGGTGCTGTTGCGCATGCAGTTTGTCTCGGAATGATTCTGGGATTTTTACCAAAAACAAATGCACTTTGGTACATTCTTACAGTGTTCTTCCTTTTTGTGCGCATAAACAAAGGAACTTTCATTCTATTCACTTTCCTGTTTTCGCTGCTGGCCCCGGTTCTTGACCCGCTTTTTGATACTATAGGCTGGTGGTTCCTGAATCTCGAAAAGCTTACACCGTTCTTCTCGTGGCTGCTCGATATTCCATTTGTTGGATTTACAAGATTCAATAATACAATTGTAATGGGTTCCCTGCTCTTCTCTCTTGCGGCATACATTCCTGTTTATGTTATTGTTCGAGTATTCTTAAAATACTGGAGAGCCTTCCTTGCTCCTGCTGTACGCAAAACAAAGCTTGTTGTATACCTTTCAAAGCTTCCACTTATTGTTAAAATAGGAGAAATGGCATGAAAAAAGAAAAACCTGCTAAACCTGCAAAGGCTCCTAAAGCTAAGAGAGCACCAAAAGCTCCAAAGGAACTTAAAACTTATCCAGTTAAAAAGCTGCCTAAGATTTACAAAAAAACATATACACAAAAGCAGCTCGATAAAAAGCTCTTGAAAAAGCTTTATATTCCAGAAGATCAGAAATATGTTCAGGACTTGTTTAAAGAGTCTGGCAAAAACAAAAAAGATGTTGCACTTTATTCTGTTCCAAAGGATGCTCTTTTTGAAAAGAAAGAGGTCGCTCGTCTTACAACAATCGCTGCCGAAATTAAGCAGAACAAAGGACGTGTTAAGCTTGTTCCTCTTTTTGCTACAATTGCATTTATTGCTGCTGTTATAATTGCACTTACACTTACAAAAAATCTTATTGCCCGCAAGGTTATTACTTCTACCTGTGAAAGTATTTTTGAAGCAAAGTGTGATATTGATTATTTAAATATCAGCTTTATTAAATCTACTTTCAACATGAGGGGATGGCAGGTTGCAAACAAAAAAGAACCTATGAAAAATCTGTTCAGTGTTGAATCGATGACTTTTGATTTTGACATGAACCAGCTTTTGAAGGCCCGCTTTGTTGCAAACGAACTTTCTGTTCTTGGTGTTGATACAAACACAGACAGAAAATACTCTGGTGATATTTCTGCAAAACGTCTTGCAAAAATCCAGAAGAAAAAGGCAAAGCAGGCAAAGAAAAAAACAAAGCAAAATGAAAAATCTGCATTTATGGTTTCGCTTGAATCTAAAAAAGATGCCGCAATGGGAACTCTCAAGGATTCTGTAAGCGGATTGTTTGATCAGTATAACCCTGAAAAAATTCTCAAAGATTGCCAGGAACAGCTTCAGACTCCTGCAGTTTCAAAGGAAGTTCAGGAACAGGCAAAAGCTCTTACCGAAAAATACAAGGCAAAGCCTGATGAAATCAAAGCAAAGCTTGAAACTGTAAAAGCTGCATCTGACGAAATTCAGAAAATTGATGTAAATGCAATGCAGTCTAATCCTGCAAAAATCAAGGAAGCTCTTGAAACAATTTCTACTCTTAAAACAAATCTTGATTCGCTTAAAAAGGATGCAGATACAGCGCTTAAAGATATTCAGTCTGATATTAACGGCGTAGCAGGATTAACTACAAAAGTTCAGAATGCTATTGCAAACGATAAGGGAATTGTAGAAACTCAGATAAACAAGTTTACATCTCTTAATCTTGATACAGGCAAACAATTTATTTCTGGAACTTTTGATTCTATAATTTATCAGCTGCTTGGAAAGTATTATCCTTACTACACAAAGGGCGTTAACATGCTCATGGAAGCTAAGGCTAAAAACAAGGACAAGCCAAAGAAAGAAAAGAAGCAGAAGAAAACTTATACAATAACACGTGCAGAAGGAAGAACTGTTTACTACAAGAATGATATTGCACCTAAGTTCTGGATTAAAAAGGCTGCCGGTTCTGGTCCTGCATTTGCATTTGATGCTCTTGATCTTACAAATAATATGGACATAACTGGAAAGCCTGCAAAGATTAATGCAACTGCAACATTCCTTAACATTGATCATGCTGCACACATTACAATTGATACACGTGAAGCTTCAAAGGAACCGTTAGCTTTAATTAACTACAACTGCGACAAGCTTTCTCTTGCATATCCTTCAAGCAAGTTTGGTGATATTCCAGGACTTCCTGGCATTGATTCATCAAAGACAAAGCTCGACTTTATTCTTAAGATTTTTGAAAATGACGGCTTTGACTTAAGCGGTACAGGTTACTTTACAGAGCTTGCACTTTCTGCTCCAGCATTTGAACCTGCATTTGTTTCTACCATTTATGCAAATACTCTTGCAAAAATCAAAGCTATGAAGCTTGGAGTAAGCGCAGGCTTTACTCAGTCTGCAGGTGTAAGTCTTAATCTTAATACCGATGTTGATAAGCAGTTCATCAATGCCTTTACAGCAGAAATGTCAAATCAGCTTGGTGCAATCAAAGAAAAGGTTGAAGAGCAGCTGTTCGCTAAGATTAACGAATATACAAACGGTGCGTTAGGCGATATTAACAACTTCAACGATATTTCTTCAAAACTTACTGACTATCAAAAGAACATAGATGACATTTATGCAAAAGTTAATGCCAAGAAGAAAGAACTTGAAGACGCCACAACAGGCAAAGCAAAGAAAGCGGCAGAAGATGCTGCAAACTCTGCAAAGGACAAGGCTAAAGATGCAGCTAAATCTAAGCTCAAAGGCCTGTTCTAATAGCAAAGCGATATTTGTAATTCTTATTGCATTATCGCTTTGTTCCTGCATGCCTAAGAAGAAGGCTTCAACACGTCTTAAGGTGGTTGCGTCTGTTCCGGTCCTTTATGACTGGACGCGCAACCTCATGGACGAATCTGAAAACACAAATCTTTTTCTAAATCTCATTGTAAAAAACGGTTTGCAATATCATTCCTTTACCCCGGGCATAACAGAAGAAAATCTTATTAATTCGGCTGACCTTCTTATTTATATTGGAGGCCCTTCTGAGCAATGGATTGATGAAATTCTTAAAAACAACTCAAACCCAAAAAGCGGCAGGCTTGTCTTAAAGCTTATTGATTGCATTGCTGACGACGCGGCCACAACGCAAGATGAGCATTTTATTTTTTCACCTCTCAAGGCCAAAATCTGCTGCCAGGAAATTTCGGATTATTTATGCAAGCTTGACCCGCTAAATGAAACTCTTTATAAGGAAAACTGTGCAAAATATAAAGGCCTTCTTTCTATTTTAGATAACAGCTACCAGATTCAAGCCCAGAAAACTCAAGCTCAGGATTTTATAATTTGTGACCGCATGCCATTTGGTCCGCTTTTCAAAGAATACGGCTTTAATTATGTTGCGCTTTATGATGCCTGCCCTGCTCCAGAAAAACTTCAGCCAGACATGCAGACAATAAAACAATTCGGTCAAAAAATTGATCAGACAGGCGCAACTGCAGTTTACGTTTTTGATAACTCAGATAAAAAGCTTGCAAAGCAGGTAATTGGTAATTCAAAAAATCCAAAATGCGACACGCTTGTTTTTGATTCAATGGAATCTCTTACTTTGAGTCAGCTTTTCAGCGGTAAAAATTATATTAATATAATGCAAAACAACTTGACTTTACTGCGTCCAAACTGATAAAAATATATGAGCAAAACAGGAATATATGGCACAGTTAATTTGTGAAAATCTGACATTAGGATATAACTCAAACATCGTTCTGGAAAATGTAAGTTTTTCTGTAGAAAAAGGTGACTACCTTTGCATAATCGGTGAAAACGGTTCAGGAAAAACTACACTCATGAAAACAATTCTTCGTCTGCAAAAGCCTCTTGAAGGACAAATTTCTACAGGAGACGGAGTGCTTCCAGATGAAATAGGCTATCTTCCTCAGCAGACACAAGTTCAACGAGATTTTCCGGCCTCGGTTTGGGAAATTGTTCTTTCGGGCTGTCAGTCTCGCTGCGGAAAACGTCCTTTTTACAATAAAGAAGAAAAGAATCTTGCTGTAGAAGCAATGAAGCGAATGGAAATAGAAGACCTTGCAAAACGATGTTACCGTGAGCTTAGTGGAGGTCAGCAGCAGAGAGTTCTTCTTGCAAGAGCCTTGTGTGCCGCACAAAAAATGCTTTTACTTGATGAACCTGTAAGCGGACTTGATCCTTCTGTTACACAGGAAATGTACGAGCTCATAGAACAGCTTCATAAAGACGGCATTACAATTATGATGATTACGCACGATGTTGACGCTGCTAAAAAATATGCAACAAAAATCTTAAAGGTTCAGGATAAATCAGCACTGTTTATTTCTCCCGACAAACTGGAGGAAATATGATTCAGAATCTTGCAATGTATTTTAGTTTTTCTTTTGTACGCTACGCATTTATTGTTGGAGTTCTGATTTCTTTGTGCTCCTCGCTGCTTGGTGTAACACTTGTATTAAAACGCTTTTCATTTATTGGAGATGGTCTTAGTCACGTTGCATTTGGAGGCATTTGTATTGCTTCTGTGTTAAACATAACTAACAACATGTTTCTGGTTCTTCCAATTACAATTTTAAGTGCAATCCTTCTGCTTCGTTCCGGACGCAATAAAAAGATTCAGGGTGATGCCGCAATTGCAATGATTTCTGTTGGAGCACTGGCAATTGGATATCTTTTGATGAATCTGTTTTCTGTGTCATCTAACTTGAGTGGCGATGTCTGCTCTACCCTTTTTGGTTCAACATCTATTCTTACGCTTACAAAGGCCGAAGTGTGGTTATGCACAATTCTCTCTATTTGTGTAATCATTGCCTTTGTGCTTTTTTACAATAAGATTTTTGCAGTTACTTTTGATGAAGCTTTTGCTCAGGCAGTTGGAACTCACGCAAGCGCATACAATCTTGTAATAGCAATAATCATTGCAATAATAATTGTTCTTGCAATGAATCTTGTTGGCTCCCTTTTAATTTCGGCACTTGTAATTTTCCCGGCTCTTAGCGCCATGAGGATTTTTAAAAGCTTTAAGTCTGTTACAATCTGCTCTGCCGCTATTTCTGTTTTCTGTTCTGTTTCTGGACTTTTGATTTCTATAATCGGTGGAACTCCAGTAGGAAGCACAATTGTTGCCGTAGACATTGCAGCCTTTTTAATCTGCTCTCTTATAGGAAAGCTCGCAAGATGAGAAAAGGATTTCAGGGGCTGATACTTGCCCTTCTTCTAACTACCCCACTCCACGCGGCAACTTCAAAAACAAAGGTTGACTACGACCTTTCCAGAATGAATTTTACAATGATTTCCGGATTCTTTTTTCAAATGCTTGTAGATCCACCAACTTATGAAAATAAAGTTTTTAAGATTAAAGGAAAGTTTCAGGCATCCACAAATGAACTTACGCCGGAAGGGCTTCCATATTTTTCTGTAATCATAAATGACGTTACAATGTGCTGTCAGGAAGGAATTGATTTTGTATGGACAGGCGACCACAAATGGCCACAGGATTATCCAAAGCAGGATCAGGAAATTACAATAATCGGAAAGTATATAGTAACAGAAGAAGACGGCGTTTCTTACAGCTACATTCTTGCTTCTGACATTCTTTTATAAATTGCCTGCACCTGTTCAGTGTATTCATTTTTATGAGCACCTTCACCCTGCCTTACAATAATTGGCGGGCAAACAGTTAATCCTTTACTTGCGTTTTTGCGAGCTTCAACAAGAACAAGATTTGCTTCCTCCCCCTCAAACGGCTGAATAAGCTGCATGCGTTTTGGTTCCATTTTATGTTCAAGAAGACAATCAAAAATTTCTGGCAAACGGTTAGCCTTATGAATCATAAAAAAGCTTCCGTGTGTATGTAAAAGAAAATCTGCAGCATTACAAACATCAGCAAGTGTACAGCAAATTTCATGTCTTGCTATTGCCTTTTCATCATTCGGGTTGGATTTTCCCTGCTCCGGAATCATGTAAGGCGGATTACATGTAATTACATTAAAGCTGTGTTTGGTAAATAGCTGCTCCACATTTTTAATATCGCCCTGGATGATTTTTATTTTTTCTGCAAGGCCATTAAGCTCCACGCTTTTTTGCGCAAGATCAGCATATTTTTTTTGAAGTTCAACAGCAGAAAAACTAACACCGGAAGGAACAGATTTTTCCTGGAGCAAGGGAACAATGCCTGTGCCTGTGCATAAATCAATTACAGTGTCATTCTTTTTAATCTGCCCCAGCGAAAAATGTGCAAGAAGAACGGCATCTATTCCAAACATAAAGCCGTCTGTATCCTGCACAATTTTGTTTCCGTTTAATAAAGTATCAATCTGTTCCATAAAAATGAATTAAATAACTTCTACTACAATTTCTGTGATTTTGCCATTGCGCGCAAACAAGTCTGAACTTTCCTGAGCAGTAAGAGTATTTCCGTCGCGGACAACTTTACCGTTAATTACGATATGCTGTTTTTTACCACGCTTATAAACAATCTTTGTGCCGCACCAGGTAAATCGAAGAACACCGCTCGAAGAATATTCATCAGCTTTCAAAATCTTTGGTTCAAATGTTGCACAACCATCTTTGATATTTACACCAAGCTCACCCCATCTTGTAAGGATTTCTTCTTTTACCTGTCCTGTCATACCAGGCTGTTTTGCACCCTGACCTTCCGGAGTATGAGAGTATGGATCTGCAGGGAATGCCCCGTAAAGCTCAGGAGTTTTGTTAAAGCCAATTCCAGCACGAACATCATAATAGGCCTTTGTAAGCCCCGTAACAATCTCTTCATCCGCGCCGGAATTAATTGCCGCAAAAAGATTTTCCTGAACTGCGAGCATAAGCTTAGAAATCATGTGCCAGTAAATACTTCCAAGGCCTTCGTATGCATAGAAGGTTCCGCTGCGTCCTGTAAAGCTCTGGTGATTAAATGTTTTTTCATAAAGCTCTTCAAGAACGGCAAGCTCTTTTTTAGAAGCAAGGTCTGCGCAAAGGTCACGAAGGAAATCAACATTTCTAAACTCGCCGTTAAAGTGATAAACGCCCTTGGAGTCCTTTTTAAGAATTTTATTTCCTGTGCGTTCCAAAAGGCCTTCAAGCTTTGGCAGCACATCTTTCATAACAGTCTTTGAAATGCAATTTTTCTTTTCAAAAGGCAGAAGCTCTTTATTCGGATAAAGCATATAAGATTTCTGACGCTCTTCGTACATGCGGCTTTTCTTTAATGCATCAATAACATCAAGGGCCTGCTGCGGTGTAAGGATACCTGCAGACAAAACTGCAACCTGTCCCTCAAGCATTTCCTGAAGATATTCAACCTGCATTTTATCGCCCGAAATTTTCAGTGTGTTATATGCATGATAAAGTCCGTCTTTTCTGCGATTCAATTTAATTGTGTAGCTTATATGATTTAAGATTGCTTCAAGCGCAGAAACGATATCCTTTCTTAAATAATCAGCATATTCATCCTGGTTACCATAACCATTTTTATACAAAGCATTTCGTTCTTTTTCAAAGCTCTTACCAGAACAATCTGCAAACTCTTTTCGAGCAGAAACATTTGTTGTAGCTTGTTTTGGTTCAACTTTATTGAACAGGCCTCCAAGCTCCTTAAAGCATTTTGCAATAGCCTTAGGAATTTTAAAAGCCTCAACGCTCGACTGCTCTAAAAGCTCCTTTGTAAATTTTACAAAACGATACAAATAATAAAGCGTTACCATTGAAAGGCCATAGCCTGCAAGCGCGTTGTTTGCATCATTCCATTCCGGGCGCTGTGTATTAAGCCAGATTCCACCTCCAGGAATAAAATTAGACATCTTTGCAATTATAATCTGTAAAAGCTTTGTTGTAAGATTTACAAGTGCAACGTCATTGCTTGATTTTACAAGCTTTTCGTCTGAACCATTTTTAGCAGCATTTACTTTAAGACGGTCACTAAGCTGGCGGTCAAATAAAATTGTGCTTCTAGGATTTTCAAGAATTTCGGCATATGATTTTATTCTGTAAGGCACGTTTGAACTTGCATATACGTTGCTGCTAAGTTCATCAATCAGTCCCTGTTTATCAATTTTTGCATACAGCTCCAAAAGCTTTTGAAGATAAATAACCTGATGATCTCCCCAAAATCCAATCTGTGCCCAAGGATTATCAGGATCTGGAATTTCCCAGTCTATTCCTTCGCGTGAAATTCTGTAAGGATTAAAGCCCTCAATAGTCATTGCATTCAAAAACTTTGAAGTCATATTCTTTATGTAATTTGGATACGACCAGGCTAGCGCTTCCCAATTCTGGAAAATATCGCGCCAGTTTCCTTCGTAATTCAAAATAGGATTGTTGTCACTATCTCTAAGATTAATGCTGAATTTATTCCATGGGCGGCTTGGGTCTCCATGTCTTCGGCTAAAGGTGAGCGGCATATACTCGTAGAAGAGTCTTGTAAGCTGCGGATTTTTTTTAGCAAGAACAGCATCCTCAAAAGCCTTGTAAGAAACAAGGCCTTCTTTATCTGCGCAAGCTTTTAATTCTGTAAGGATTTTCTTAAACTTTGGCAACTGCGATTTGTTTCTCTGATTAATGAACTTTTCAAAATCAACAAGGCCAATTTTTCCCTTGTTTGTAAAAAATCCACCGCGCATGATATTGAACATTACATTCTGCGAATGATGAACACAAGTCATGGTTTGTGCAGTTTTTTGTTCACCATCAGCCTGCGCAATATATTCTTTCATAAGCTTTTTACCCTGCTTTATATCATCTTCGAGCAGCTGGGTAATTCTAGTTCGGTTGGCAAGAAGTTTTTTGAGTTCTGTGATTTTTGAATGATCAAGCCGTGTATCAAAAACCTGATACCAGCACGCAGGATTATACGGATCTTTTAATTCCAAAGAGCGCAGTACATAAGCGCCAGGACGTTTTCCTTTTACAAGGTCCACTGGCTCTACAGCTCCAGAGTATGCAAATTGTTCAGGAGCATCTGGAGTTATGATTAAATCTTCTTTGCAGCTGAACCAGCAGGTATTTGCAAAAAGTCCTTCGCTTGGTTCTGCCTTATCTGTAACAATTGAAGATAGTGCAAAAAGAGCAAGCTTTGAAGCTTTGTCTAAATCTGTTTTTTTATAAGCATCAAGAAGAACACTGTTGCTGTTTTGAAAATCGGAAGTTACACAGGCAGGAAGAATATTGCGGCAGCCATCAAGAACTTCAACCTTTACAGGTTCGGAACTGATATTAATAAGCTGCACTTTTCGCACGAGTCCGAACTTTGCAGAAGAGGTCCAGGCATATCTAAAAATCAGACCTAATTCATAATTGATTTCTTCAAACCATACTTCGGTTCCTGTTGTGTTTTTGTAAATATTTCTTCTTATGTTTGTTTCAATCTTCTGGCGGATTGCAGGACTTGAAGACATGGACGCAAAAGGTTCCCAAAGTATAGGGGCAAACCCATGAGGATTTGTATGCACAAGAATTGCAGTATATGGTCCTGTATATGATTTATCATCACTAACTTTATCTGCGGTGTAGTAAGGAAAAATTGCGTGATTACTGTCTACGCGTCCGGCAGTAAGTCCACCCTGTGACCAGCAGAAATTCCATATATCGGAAGAGCTTGTTATTGTCATAAAAAAGTCTTCCATATAGTCGTAGTTTTCAATCTTGTAGTAAAGCTCGTTTTCCTGCAGCGAGCCATACTCTAACTCTGTAAAAAATCCTTTTACTTCTTTATAGCTGTTCTTCATGCCTCAATTATAACACAAGTATTTTACAGACACAAATCACAAACTGTGGCTTCGGTAGCTTTTATTAAATCATCAGGTGCAATCTTAAGCTGAACGCCACGCTGCCCGCCGCTGATGCAGACTTTTTCATGAAGGATAATCTGTTCATCAATAAAGGTACGGAACTTTTTCTTCATACCAATTGGAGTACACCCGCCGCGAATATATCCTGTGAGCGCAAGAAGCTCTTCTGGTCGCACAGGATTGATTTCTTTACAGCCAGCAGCCTGACGAGCTTTTTTTAAATTTATTTCATCTGTAGCACACTGGCAGAAGACGCAGATTTCTTTTGTTTCTGTTCGCATGACTATTGTTTTAAAAACAGTTTCTGGTGCAACACCAAGCTTTTCTGCCATTCGTAAAGCAGCGCCTTTTGCAAGCTCATGT
This sequence comes from Treponema sp., assembly GCA_045224915.1. GTDB lineage: Bacteria > Spirochaetota > Spirochaetia > Treponematales > Treponemataceae > Treponema_D. Next base: position 8,343 of record JBGVAV010000122.1, on the reverse strand, counting down.
TCACCGTCATCTTCATATTCAGCAGCTTCGTAAGAAATATTTAAGCCGTCCAGGATTCTCATTGCGTTTGTTTTTTTCATATTTTATTCCTCAAACCAGTTTTCGAGCATAAGCGGAGCAACCTGTTGAATAGGTTCAAAGTGCTTGATGTTTCTGGTTACTAAAATCATGTTGTTGGCTATGGCGATAGAGGCAATCTGGGTATCTGGAAAATCAATCGGTGTCCCCAGTTCCTTCAAGCGTGAACGAATATCGGCCTGAATCCAGGCAGCATGATTATCGTATTGAATAATTTCAAAAGTTGCCTGTACTTCTTTTATCATTTTTGAAAAAAGAAAATCCTTTCTTTTACCCTGCTCCATTATGTTTACACCATAAATAAGTTCATTCCAAACAGTAGAAGGTAACGCACACAGATTCTGATATTCAATAAGCTTTTTGCAAACTGCTTTACCTGGACAAGGCTTTACCATTTCAGAAATCAAATTTGTATCAAGTAAATAATAAGGTCTGAGCATAATTACACCTCATCAAAAATATGCTCAGAATCGTCACGCCCGTAGCAACTTGTTTCTCTTACACCATCAAAATACGAAGTGTAATCAAAATCATCATTTTCAAGCCCATACTCTTTGCGGCTTTCCTGGATCTTTTCAACAATACTCTTTTCTTTAGGTGCAGAAACCTTTTCAAAATCTTCTTTCGAAACAAGATAAGCCACTACCTTGTTGTGTCGCATTATTTTTACCGGTGAGCCGTTTTCTGCTTGATGAATATAAAACGGCAGCTTGTTCTTTGCCTCAAAAATTGGAATTGCGTTTAAGTTTTCAGCCATAGCGAAACGCCTCCTGCCAATTGAATTATGAGGCGTTTATGGCTATTTGTCAAGATTGTGGCTATGTTTATATAGTTTCTATTATTTGGAGACTCCAGGAGTGTTATAACCCAAAGCACCATTTTCACCATAATAACATACAAATACCGTTGCAGAAGTTATTGAAATTGGCGTATAGGCCGAATAATCCAAAGAATTTTCTGGTTTAGGAACAAATACATCATTCATTCCAAAGTGAACCAAAAATCCGTCATAATCTCCAGAAGAAGGGTTTATCCAGGAAATCGTTTTGTGGAACGTAGAATTTATCATAAGATTGCTAACCTTTAGGTTTGGCAAAGGTATAGATACAGAAACGGAAACATCATCCAAATCTGCACCTTCATAAGGATTTCCGTTTGAATCTACGACAACCACCATTATACTGACTTTTTGACCATTAGTAGTAGTTATACTAGTACGTAATAAACCATTATTATCTGCATTAGAATTACTTAAAAGAGTAGGAAGAGGTGTCATTTGTGAAGTATTATTGCCTGTCCAGGAGTATACCTTATAATAAATATCATCCCCATCAATTTTATCAAAGCTTATCGTTATCTGATTTAAAGAACTTGAAGAATCATATGTTCTCACACACCTAAGACCTGTTACTTTAATAGGTAAAGAATAAGGAATATAAGCACTTGAACCATAACTTCTGCCTTCTTCATAAATGGTTAATGCAAAATTAAAACTGCCATTAACTTTACTTGTAACATCCGAAATATTAACAGAACAAGACGTTGGATAAGTTCTAACCACCCCAAATCCATGTATAGTTTCTTTAATTTCAGGATGAGCCAGCAGCACAGGATCTTTTCCCTCTTTTACAGCCCATAATTTAATATCAGCATATTCTATATCGTCAGGATTTCTCCAGGTAAACTCATAAGTTTCAGATGTTTCAATTAGTTCAAAACGTGTAACTGGAGATATATAAGTTTTTACATTCTGAATTTCTTTAATATCACTTTCAGACACATTTCCGTCTGTTATTCTATAACGCTTAATTCCAAAACTATATTCAGTATCAGGAGTTAGATTTTCAACAGTATAATATGCATTTCTTGAATCGTGACCAAGGCCGCTATATTCTATCTGTTGTGGCTGTATGTTTTGATATGAATAATAAAGATATATACCACTATTTGAACCGATATCTTGATTGATCCATTTCAAACCAATAGAGCTTTCTGTTGTTTTTGAATAATCCTGCTCAATCGTGGTTATATTATACAACCAGGAATAATTTCTTCTTACAACAGATTCATTTGTTACAACAGTGCCATCAACAGTTGCCGAAGAAACTATCTTTGTATAATAAAGTTTTTCTACTTCAAGATTTCCTCCATTGAAAGAATTGATTATATATTTTGAAGATCCATTTGTAATATCAAAAGAAGAATAGGAATTAAAATCGGCAGAGTTACTTATATACAATGTAAGGCTATCATAACTTGAAGAACTGGAAGGTTTTGTCCATGTTATTTCAAAGGTCCGCTTGTAATTTGTATTATCATACTGCGCCTTCATATTAGTTATAGTCGCAGCGGCAGGCTTTGTGATTGCATTTGCACTTACCGATTCACTTTGAATTCCATTACTTTCAGTTACAATATAAAGATTATATTTCTTTCTTGGATTAAGTCCTGAAAGTTCATATGATGTTGTACTCTTTGTGATAGTCTTTGATAAATAACTATTAGTACTTGCATCTTTATAATATAGTTTATAATTATCAAAATTAGTAGAAGTTGGTGCTATCCAGGAAAGTGTAATTGAATTATAAGTAACATCTTCAGAGGTAAGATTTTGTGGAGCTTCTGGTTTTGTTTTTACTGTAATTATTTCTGGATTATAAGTTTTTCCAGAATAATCTGTAATCTCTACTTTAACTTCATATTCCTTGCCAACTGCTAATCCTGTAAGCTCAACATTTGAATTAAATGTCGTTATTGCTTTTTCATTATAAGTATTAGAAGAGCCCGAAAGTCTGTATTTTAGTTTTGCAGTTTTTATATCTTTACTATCCCAAACAAGAGCTGGCACATTAATAGTTACTTTATTAGTAGTGCGTAACTCTGTTACTTCAGAAATATTGGCAACTAAATCTGGGGCATGACTATCAACAACAAAATAAAATGCCTTATCTGTTATAGTTGTAGTAAGATCATGTGCCGAATCATCAGGCGCTCCATTGTCAGGTATAGTTCTTACATTTCCACTACGGTCTCTGAATTTATAGGTTACTGCATAAATACCATCTTCAAGATTAATAAGTTTATAAGCCTTGGATTCCTCAATATTATATTTTGCTTCCTGCCCCAGAGCATAATCATAATCAATAGTTTTTGTGATTTCTTCCGGTGTAGACAACTTATTGTAATATTCATCATAAATTCTTGTGTATGCAAGGGTAAACATTGTCGTTGGATAACTTTCTGAATCAGAAACAAGAATATTTTTTAGGGTAAGTGAAACTGTACTTCCATCTGCTAAATAATAACCAGCAAATGTATCTAATCCGCTTCCATTACTTCCAATTACAGGCTCTGTTCTACCTGAAATATTATATGTGTCACAGTCTTTTATCGCAAAAGATGGAACTTGTGAACTATTAATAGTAGGTCTATTTGTATCGCTTCTACCATTTGCCAAATATCGCCATTTTTCTGATGAACTCATAGAAACCGGAACTAATTCCTTTTCATAACAGAACCCATCACTTATTGTTACAATAACTACCATACCTGCTGTAAGAGAGGCTTTATCCTTTACAGGAATAAAAAGCGTTTGAGCATCTTCAAAGGTTGGTTCATCAAAAAACTTTGCAATATTCAAGCCAGATCTTTTATCAACAAGCTGTATATTTTTTAGAACAAGTTCTTTATCGTTTTCAGTTTCTCCAGCAATTTCATATCCATAAAAGCGACCAGGATATCTTTTTGATTCCTTAAGCGTAACACCCACCATCGCTTCATACATATCAACTTCTTGTTGAGAATATAAAATTGATTCAGGAGACATATCTCGATCAAATACAATTTCTATAGTCGTATCACTTCGAGAACCATCAGCTGCATCATACATAGGCCAGTAAGAAAGAACATGTGGACGTTCTGCTATTAAAGGATGTAATTCAAAAGCAGTTCCAGCAGGAGGAAGTTCGATTATTTCAAAATCTAATTTATCACTCTTCAGGTTTGTTGATCGTATATAAGAATATGCACCATCCTGATTTTTAGGGAATTCATTACCAGTAACAGAGTCTACAAGCTGCCAGCGAATAAAGGCGTAATCAGTATCTGGTTCATATTCAATATGATTTGTTGTCCCAATTTTGTATATCTGAGAGCCCTTTGCGGGAGAGAATTTTCCATGTTCACCATTAATTTTTATTTCGACATCCTGAATATAACTTACAATAGGCTGTACTGTTATATAACCTTGAATTGTATCTTTAATAATAATTGAAGCACCATAAAGAGGAATATCATTTTGACTTGTAGCAAGTCCAGATGAAAGACTTATATTAAGAGATTCAAGATCGGTAAGTGCAACCTCATCTGTTTTAGTCTGATTCTGTGACTCGGTATATGTATGTGTCACTTTCCAATTTCTAAAATAATAATCCTTAAGCTCATCCTTTGAAAGCGAGTAAGTAATATCAATTTTTTCACCCATATTGTATTCAACTATCTGATCATCACGGGTAACATTTCCGGTTTTTAAAGTTCCATAAGGATTTGCAGGATCAAGCTGAATTTTAATTTTTGATTTTTTGCTGGTGCTTGAATTAATTTCATAGGTATAGATTTTATTATTATCAAGAGTTACGTTTACTTTACTGCCATCCAGAGAAGATGCTTCATAATAAAAATCATCAGCAGGAAGACTTATTGTAATTGTATTAGTACCATCTGCGCCCAACGGAATAAGATTTTCAATTGCTGATTTTTTTGTTTTAATTGTAAGGACATTCTGATTAAGCTCAGCGGCTTCAAAATAATCGGCTGTTGTTTTATCTTTTGCAAGACCCGGGATTTTTATACTTATTTTATCTTTACATTCTGCAACAAGAGGCTTGTTAAAGGTTATAACAATATTGCTGTCGCGTTCGTAAAGCTTTTCTTCATCATCAAGATTGAATTTTGTTATTGCAAGATTTTCAAAGATTTCTGGAACAACGATAATCTGTTCTGCCATATAATTATCTACTGTAAGATTAAGCGTAACAAGATTATCAGTATAGTCCTGCTCCGAGAAACTAAAACTAAGATCAGATGCTTTTAAAATTTTACCTTCTGAATTTTTGAAGAGCCACTGCTCAAATTTATAACCAGCAGGAAGCTTATAACGCAATGAAACTGTCTGACCTACACTGAAAGAATGCTTCTTTCCATCGTTTTCTTCACCGTCGATTTTTAAAGTTCCAAGAGGCTGTTCTGTGGCAGCGTCCTGCATCAATTCAAACTTTACTTCGGTTTTAGCAGAAGTTTCGGAATTAACAAAATATGTTTCTTTTATATCAGAATCAAGATAAACCTTAACAGGCTCAAGATATTTATCATAAACATACCAGATGCTATCTTTTGGAATTTTTACATTTATGGCTCTTTGTGAATTGCCTGCAACCGGAATATAACCTTTTGATGTATCTGCAAGGAATACAAGTTTTTCATCGTTAATCTGAGGTGCTTTAAAATAGGTTGCAGCAGAAGTATCCTGTGGCAGGTTTTGTATTGTTACATAATCATTTGTGTTCGAACTAAGTGTTTCAGTTGCTAAGGTCTGATTGAAGGTAAATTCGATCGAACTGTCTCTAGGATAAACACCTCCGCTAGATTGATACATAGTATAAGTAAGTCGAGGAGGACAAACAGGCTGAATAATTATAACCTTAGAAGAAGCTTTTAATAATGTAACTTTTGTTTCAAGGCTTTCAGGATTTTCAAATGAGATATATTTTGTAAAATCTTCTCCATCTGCAAGGTCTTTAACAATTGCTTCCCATTTCAGAAATTTACAGTCATCGGATGGTTCAAATCTTACAGTAAAAGTATCTGTAACTTTTTTTTCAACTTCACCAGTTACAGGTGTCTTGATTGTTCCGCTGCCTTTAAGAGCTTCTACATTTATTGTATAGCTTGGTGCGTTATTGTAGTCTATGATACTTATAATCTCTTCTTTAACTTCACCGCCCTTCATAAAATTTTCACATGAAGTAAAAGCTATTGAAGCAAGCGCAATGAATCCAAACAAAAATGCAGCTGATTTGAAGAATTTTCCAGAAACGGAAATGGTGGATTTTTTCATTATTGTAGTCTCTCCAAAGAATGAATAAAATGAGTTAATATTTTCTATTATAATATTGCATTACTATATATGTCAAACTTATTTATGTAGCCCTTCGACGAGCTCAGGGACCGCAGTTATCACTTCCATAAGAGAAAGTTTTCTACTATAATATTTTAATATTTTTTAATATGAGGTAGCAAAATGAGTAAGTATCCATTTGAACAAATCGAACCAAAATGGCAGAAGTATTGGGACGAAAACAAAACTTTTAAGGTAACCGAGGATGAATCTGTTCCGGCCGAAAAACGCATGTATGTATTGGACATGTTTCCATATCCAAGTGCTGCAGGCCTTCATGTTGGACATCCGGAAGGTTATACTGCAACAGATATTTACTGCCGCTACCTACGTATGAACGGATATAACGTTCTTCACCCAATGGGCTATGATGCCTTTGGTCTTCCTGCAGAAAACTATGCAATTAAAACAGGAACTCATCCAAAGACAACAACTAACGCAAACATTGAACATTTTACACAGCAGATTAAATCTCTTGGTTTCAGCTATGACTGGGACCGCTGCGTTTCTACTTGTGAACCAGATTATTACAAATGGACACAGTGGATTTTCCTTCAGCTGTATAAAAGGGGACTCGCATACGAAGCACAGACTCCAATCAACTGGTGTCCTTCTTGTATGACTGGTCTTGCAAACGAGGAAGTTAAAGACGGAAAGTGTGACCGCTGTGGTGCAGAAGTTACTCACAAAACAATCCGCCAGTGGATTTTGAAAATTACTGAATATGCAGACCGCCTGGACAATGACCTTGATGGACTTGACTGGCCTGAAAGCGTAAAGGCTATGCAGCACAACTGGATTGGTAAATCTACAGGTGCCGAAGTTGTTTTCACAGTTGCAGACAAGGACGGAAAGCCTACAGACAACAAGCTTACAGTTTATACAACACGCTGTGATACTTTGTTTGGAGCAACTTATATGGTTGTTTCTCCAGAACACAAAATTATCCCGGAGATCACAACTCCAGAGCAGGCTGATGCTGTAAAGAAATATCAGGAAGAAGCTGCAAAGAAATCTGATCTTGAACGTACAGACCTTGCAAAAGATAAAACTGGTGTATTCAGCGGAAGCTACGCTATAAACCCTGTAAACGGAAAACTCATTCCAATCTGGATTGCAGACTATGTTTTGATTTCTTACGGTACTGGTGCAATTATGGCTGTACCTGCTCACGATGACCGCGACTGGGAATTTGCAAAGAAGTTCAATCTGCCAATCATCGAAGTTTTGAAGAGCGAAGTTGACGTACAGCAGCAGGCATGGACAGAAGACGGAATCCACGTAAACTCTGAATTCCTTGATGGTTTGAACAAGCAGGATGCTATCAACAAAATGCTTGAATGGCTCGCCGAAAAGAAGGTTGGTAAAAAGGCAATCAATTATAAACTCCGCGACTGGATCTACAGCCGTCAGCGCTACTGGGGAGAACCAATTCCTTTAGTACATTGTCCAACTTGTGGTACAGTGCCTGTTCCAGAAGAAGAACTCCCTCTCACTTTACCGGAAGTAAAAACATACCAGCCAACAGGAACCGGAGAGTCGCCTCTTGCTGCAATTGACTCTTGGGTAAACTGCAAGTGTCCAAAATGTGGCGGAGCTGCAAAGCGCGAAACAAATACAATGCCTCAGTGGGGCGGAAGCTGCTGGTATTACCTCCGCTATCTGGATCCTCACAATGACAAGCAGTTCTGTGCTCCAGAAAAAGAAAAATACTGGATGCCTGTAGACCTTTACATTGGTGGTGCTGAACACGCAGTACTTCACCTGCTCTACGCACGCTTCTGGCACAAGGTTTTGTATGATATTGGTGTAGTTTCTACAAAAGAACCATTTCAGCGCCTTATCAACCAGGGTATGATTACTTCTTTTGCCTTCCAGCGCAAGAATAAAACTCTCGTTCCAGTTGATGAAGTTGAACAGCGCGAAGATGGAAAATATATTGAAAAAGCAACAGGCGAAGAGCTTGAACAGATTGTTGCAAAGATGAGTAAGTCTTTGAAAAACGTTGTAAACCCTGATGATGAAATTAAAGCATACGGTGCAGACTCTGTTCGTATGTACGAAATGTTCATGGGACCTCTTACAATGAG